>NZ_JAXAVV010000027.1:0-117982 GCF_033949925.1 Lentzea kristufekii | reverse complement strand
GGTCTAGCCCGTGTACTTGAGCAGTAGCTCGATCGCCTCGTCCACGTCGTCCGTCACGAGGATCCACTGCTCGGCCTCCCGGCCCGCCGCGAGCTTCATCACGAGCGGCGCGGCCGGGATCTCGTCGGTCCAGAAGGCCTTGCCCAGGAAGATCATGGGCGCGGCCGGGCCGACGCTGCCGTAGTAGTTCTGCGTGAAGTCCTGGAAGACCTCCTGGACCGTGCCCGCCTTGCCCGGCGTGTAGACGATGCCGCCGGTCGCGACGGTCAGCAGGCCCTCCTCGCGCACCGAGTTCGCGAAGTACTTCGCGTGCAGCTCGCAGGCGGGGTTGGGCGGCTCGTGGCCGTAGAACCACGTCGGGATGCCGATCGTGCGCGGGGTGTCGAAGCTGCGGATCTCCGGGAACGCCGCCAGCCACCGGCCGATCGACTCGTCGTCGTGGCCGAACGTCGGGGCCTGCGCGATGGTGTCGAGGACGTCGGTGTTCACCTCGCCGAGCCGGACGCCGAGCGGTACGGCCTCCATCGCGCCCGGTCCGCCGCCGGTCAGCACGGTGAAGCCCGCGTTGCCCAGCGCGGCACCCAGTGCGACGGCGTCGCGGTAGCCGTCGGAGCCGCGGGCGAGCGCGTGGCCGCCCATGACCGCGACCGGCGAGCCCGTCAGCGTGTCGTCGAGGGCCTCGGTGATCGAGTGGTCGTGCAGGCGTTCGGCCAGCGCGTGCAACGGGTCCGGGTGGTGGCCCTGCTGCTTGCTGTGCCGGTAGATCTCCGCGTCCGGGGTGTCCGCGTACGACTTCGGGTTCGCCGGGTCGAAGCCCGCGAACAGCTCCGCGGGCGTGTACAGCTTCGACCGGTAGACGTCGTAGGGCAGGTCCGGGATGACCGGGAAGACCAGCGCTCCCGCGGCTTCCGCCCTGCGCTGCATCGTCTCGCTGAGGGTGCAGCCGAGCAGCAGGGCCCCGTCGAACGGCACCCGCACGTCCTCGCGAGTCAGGTCCAGTCCGATGATGACGGCTTTGCGCAGGTCAGGAGCTGCCCGCAGCTGGTCGAGGTCGGTGATTTCGATCCGCACGGGAAAAAGCCTATGCCTCGGGCGAACCAACGTGCCGTGGAATCCGAATGAGTTGGTGGGAACTGAGGTCCGCTCGCCATCCCGAGACGAGCGGCCGCGCGCCGCGCTGCCCAGGAAAGGTTCCCCGCAATGGCCACCGAACTGCTGACCGGATGCGCTGCCAGAGGCGCACGAGTCGTGGATCCCCACCGCGTCGAATACCTGGACTGCGGTGGGTACGGAGTCCCCCTGCTCGGCCACGCCCACCCCGCCGTCGTGCAGGCCGTCGTCGGCCAGGTGCGCCGGCCGTCGCTGCTGGACCGCCTGATGCTCGACCTGGTCACCCCCAACGGGCTCGACCACGTCCACACTTTCGCCTCGGCCTCCGAGGCCGCCCAGTTCGCCGTGGCCCTCGCACAGGCGAACGGCCGCCCACGAGTGTTGACCACCGGTGACGTCCCGTACGGCGGCGTCGGCTCGTTGCGCGCCACGCTGGCCTCCGGACCACCGGCGTGCGTGCTCGTCGAACCGGTCCGCGGCGCCACACTGCCCCCGACGGGCTACCTGAGCTCCGTGGCCGAGGTGTGCCGCGAGTCCGGCGCCCTGCTCGTCGTGGACGAGACGCGCTCCGGCCTCGGCCGCCTCGGCGTGTGGTGGGGCGTCGACCTGGACGGCGTGACGCCGGACATCATGCTGGTCGGCGAGGGCCTGTCCGGCGGCGTGCTCCCGATCGCCGCCGTGGTCGCCTCGGCCGACGTCGAGGTGCCGTTGCGGCGCGGCTCCGAAGCCGTGTCACCGCTGGCTTCCGCCGCCGTCAACGCCTGCCTGCGCGTCACGGCGTCCGAAGGCTTGGTGGAACGCGCCAAGCTGCTCGGCGACGAGCTGTTGTTCGGCCTGCGCGCCGTCGTCGCCGGCAAGGCGCACGCGACAGGGCGCGGCCTGCTGCTCGGCGTCGAGCTGCCGGACCAGCGGGCCGCCGACGTCTTCACCGGTGAGCTGCTGCGGTCACGGGTGCTCGCGGACTTCCGGGGCCGGACGGTCTGCTTCACCCCGCCCGCCGTGATGTCCGCGGAGGACGCGGGGTGGCTGGTGGAGGCGGTGGGCCGGGCCGCGAACAAGATCTGACAACCGCTTCGCGCGCACCGCGCGCCCCTGCCATGATCACGGCCTGGGGGTGCGCGGTGCGTTTGCTTTTGGTGCTGATGTTGTTGCTGTTGACCGGTTGTGTGCCCGAGAGCGAGACCTCACGGGAGCTCGAAGGCCTGGGTGAGCAGATCGTCGACCACTGGAAGGCACGCCAGGAGGTCGCCGACGCGGACTACGAGTACTCCCAGGGCCTCGCGCCCGACGACTACCACCTGCGCCTCGAGGTCACGCTGAAGGCCGAGGCCGTCACCGACCAGGTCGTGGACGAGATCGTCGAGATCGGTGAGCGAAACTGCTGGCTCGGCCCGTGGGACACCTACAACCCGACCTACGCTGTCCGCGGCACCGACGGCACGGAGATCCGTTCGGGCACCTTCCACCTGAGGCCCGACATGGAGCAGAAGTGGGGACCTCGCAAGCCTCAGGTGATCCCCACCAGCCGCTAGAAGATCACCGTCTGGTTGCCGTGCACCAGCACGCGGTCCTCCAGGTGCCAGCGCAGCCCGCGCGCCAGCACCACCTTCTCGATGTCACGCCCCTTGCGCACCATGTCCGCCACCGAGTCGCCGTGGTGCACGCGCATCACGTCCTGCTCGATGATCGGCCCGGCGTCCAGGTCGGCCGTCACGTAGTGGCACGTCGCGCCTACCAGCTTCACGCCGCGGCGGTGCGCCTGGTGGTACGGGCGGGCGCCGATGAACGACGGCAGGAAGCTGTGGTGGATGTTGATCGTGCGGCCGGTCCAGGCCGCGCAGAGTTCCGGCGGCAGGATCTGCATGAAGCGGGCCAGCACCACGGCGTGCGGGTCGTGCTTCTCCACCAGCTGACGCAGCTGGGCGAACGCCGCCTGCTTGCCCTCGGGGTCGTTGGCCGGGAACGGCACGTGGTGGAACGGGATGCCGTGCGCGCGCGTGATGTCGCCGAGCTCCGGGTGGTTGCCGATGACGGCCGACACCTCGACGTCCAGCTCGCCGGTCGCGACGCGCGCCAGCAGGTCGTACAGGCAGTGGCCTTCCTTCGACACCAGGATGACCACGCGCTTGCGCGCGCCCGTGTCCGTCACCGTCCAGGTGGACTGCGCGCCCAGCGACGCGGCCACGTCGGCGAACCGGGAGCGCAGCTCGTCCACGCCGAACGGCAGGGAGTCCGCGCGCACCTCCTGGCGCGTGAAGAACCAGCCCGTCTCGGGGTCGGTGTGGTACGCGGCCTCGACGATCCAGCCGCCGTTCTCCGCGAGGAACGACGAGATCCTCGCGATGATGCCGGTGCGGTCCGGACAGCCGAAGGTGATCACATAGCGACGCTCAGGCGATGACACGCCGCAGAAGTATTCACGGCCTGGGCAGCGCCGCCAACAGCGACTCGTCTCCGGTCACGATCGCGTGAGTCGGCCGGCCCCACAGCGCGCGGTAGACCGCGTCGGCGGTGCCCGCGAGGGTGACGTCGGCGTCGACGGCCGAGTCCAGCACGCCGGTCACGACCAGCGGCTCACCGGGAGCGAGCCAGACCTCCCACGTGCGGCCCGCGTCGGCGGCGTGCACGAGGACCCGGCCGGTCGCCTCGATGACCCGGCCCAGCACCAGCTGGCGCGGCATCATGATCGTGAGCATCTCGTCGATGCCGTCCGCGGCGAACTCCGGGTCGAAGACCAGCGGCGGCAGCTCGTGACCGGTCGCGAGCTCCGCGTCCAGGCGGTGGATCGACGTCTCGTGCGCCTGCCTGCGCGCCCAGAAGCTCGCGAGCTGCGGGCCCTGGAACGTCCACGCGGGACGGTCTGCCGGTGCTTCACGCAGCCGGTCCAGGAGTGTGGAAAGCCCTGTCTCCCACCAGGAGAGCGTCTCGTCGAAGCCCTCCGGCGCCTTCGGCCACTTCGGCCGCCCGTCCTCGGGTGCGGTCACGACGGCCTGTCCCGCCCACGTGTGCACCTCCGCCATGTGCCGGACCAGTTCCAGCACCGTCCACTCAGGACAAGTGGAAACGGGGGCGTCCGGACCGGCTTTCACAGCGGCCGAACGCATCAACGAAGCCTGGGTCTCGATCTGCGCGAGAAAGTCCACGAACCCAGACTAGGGTGCAACGGCCGCCCATTCGAGCGTGATTTCGCCGAGCCGCCACCGCCGCCGGTCGTCCAGCACCGGCCAGCCGCGCTCGCGCAGCAGCCGCGCCGACTCCACCCACCGCGCCCGAGGCCCGAACGGGGCGAACGGCGCCGCGGTGGCCCAGCAGGCGTCCAGCTCGGTCAGCAGCGCGTGCACGCGCTCACCCGGCACGTTCTTGTGGATCAACGCCTTGGGCAGGCGCTCGGCCAGGTCGGACGGCACGTCGATGCCGGACGGCTTGCACGCCAGCGTGAACCGCAAGGGCCCGTCAGCGGACAGCGTCACCCAGGTGCACCGGCGCCCGATCTCGTCGCAGGTCCCCTCGACGATCAACCCGCCGGGAGCCAGGCGCGAGAGCATCGTGTCCCACGCCTCGAACGACTGCTCCTCGGTGTACTGGCGCAGCACGTTGAAGGCGCGCAACAACACCGGGCGCGCCCCGGCCAGCTCGAAGCCGCCGCGCCGGAAGTCCAGGAACGGCGGTGCGGCCACGGCCTTGCCCGCGTCCACCCGGTCCTGGTCGATCTCCAGCCCAAGCACCCGCACGTCGGGGCGGACGGCCCGCAGACGCGTGGCCATCTCGACGGTGGTGATCGGCGTCGCCCCGTACCCGAGGTCGACCACGAGCGGATCGGCCGCGTCCAGCAGGAAGCCGGTCAGCGTCCCGGTCATCCACCGGTCGACCCGGCGCAGGCGGTTCGGGTTGGTCGTGCCGCGGGTCGGAACGCCGAGCGCGCGGGCCCGGCCGGCGGCTAGCCGCGGCTTGCGAGCCATTGCGACGTGAACTCGCTCTCCTTGTCGAGCAGCACCGCGACCTGCTCGGCGATCAGCTTCTCGATCTTGCCGCCCAGGAACGGGATGCTGACCTTGACCTCCCCCGAGAGGGTGACCTTCGCGCCGGATCCGTTGTCCAGAATGGTGAACGAGCCATCGAGGCGGCTGGGCACGCCGTTGACCGCCACCTCGACCGTGCCGGCACCCGCGGCCCACGTCTCCGTGCGCTGGATCACCAGGTCGCCACCGAGCGCCGCCTTGACCGCCGAGGGCACGTGCTCCGCGGGCACACCCTGCTTCAGCTGGTACGACGTCTTCTCACCGGTGCTGGAGTACGTCACGAGCTGCGCGTCCTTGCCGCCGATCGCGGCCAGCCGGTCCCGCAGGTAGGTCTCGTCGACCATCGCCCCGAAGACCTTCTCCGCCGAATGGGGGGACGTGGTGTGGTGCTCGATGCGGCGTGCCATGTCGCGGAGGCTACCGTTGACGTCTGTGACCACCACGCAGTCCGTACCTCTGGCCGAGCGCACCACGCTCCGACTCGGTGGCCCGGCCGCGCGGTTCGTCCACGCCACGACCGCCGCTGAGCTGGTCGAAGCCGTGCGAACAGCCGACGCCGCCGCCGACGAGAAGGTCCTCGTGCTCGGCGGCGGGTCCAACCTCGTGATCTCCGACGGCGGCTTCGACGGCACTGTGGTGCACGTCGCCACCAAGGGTTTCCGGCTCGACCCGCTGGGCGGCGGCATCGTCCAGTTCACCGTCGAGGCGGGCGAGGAGTGGGACGCGGTCGTAGCCGAGGCGGTCGCGCAGGGCCTGGGCGGGCTTGAGTGCCTGTCCGGCATCCCCGGCCTCAACGGCGCCACGCCCGTGCAGAACGTGGGCGCGTACGGCGTCGAGATCTCCCAGGTGCTGCAGTCGGTGGACCTCCTCGACCGCCGCAGCGGCAAGGTGCACCAGGTGCCCGCTGCCAAGCTGGGCCTCGACTACCGCACCAGCGTGCTCAAGGGCACGGACAACGCGGTCGTGCTGCGCACCAGGTTCTCGCTGACCGCCGGGGGCATGTCCGCGCCGATCCGCTACGGCGAGCTGGCGCGCGTCCTCGGTGTGGCACAAGGTGATCGCGTGCCGGCGGACGAGGCCCGCAAGGCCGTGCTGGAACTGCGGCGCGGCAAGGGCATGGTGCTCGACGCCACCGACCACGACACGTGGAGCGCGGGCTCGTTCTTCACCAACCCGATCATCGACGACTCGACGTTCTCCAGCGTGCTGATCCGCATCGCCGAACGCCTCGGCGCCGACGTCGACGTGCCGAGCTACCCGGCGGGCCACGGCCGCCGGAAGCTCTCCGCCGCGTGGCTGATCGAACGCGCGGGCTTCCGCAAGGGCCACCAGGGCCCCGGCGGCCGGGTGTCGTTGTCCGGCAAGCACACGCTGGCGCTGACGAACCGCGGCGGCGCGTCGACCGAGGACCTGCTGGACCTCGCCCGTGAGGTGCGCGACGGCGTGCGGGCCGCGTTCGGCGTCGAGCTGCACCCGGAACCGGTCTTCGTAGGCGTTCAGTTGTAAGTCCGTCCGGGTGACTCCGTGTGACGAACCGCTACCTGGCGTGTTTCATTGAGGTAGGGCCTGTTTCAGGTCCGGCTTGGTGAACGGGGGTTGCCATGAGCTACCTCGACGAGAACGCGCGTGAGGTCATCAGACCGGTCAAGCGCATGGTCGAAGACGAGTTCCTGTCCCGGCCGGGCGTGATCGGCGTCGACATCGGGGAGAAGGTCACCCGCGGCCGTCCGACGGGCAAGGCCGCGATCGTGGTCTACGTGTGCGCCAAGGGACCTGACCACCCGCAGCAGATCCCGGTGGAGGTCGGCGGCGTGCCGACCGACGTGGTCGCGGAGTCGATCGTGCTGCACCGGGCCAGGGTCAGCCGCGCCGCGGGGGAGCAACCCGTTGCGGCGGAACGGCATCAGGTGCTGCGGGGTGGTGTGGGCATCGGCCCGGCCAGGTCGTTCAGGGTCGTGCCGCCCGAGGTCGAGCGTGCCGGCGAGTTCGTGATCGCGGGCACGCTCGGCGCGTTCGTGATCACGCACGACGAGCCCGGGAAGGTGTTGGGGCTCACCACTTTCCACGTCGGTTGTGTCGACGACTCGTGGGCGGTGGGCGACGAGTTCGTGCATCCGTCCAGAGTGGACGGTGGGGTGCCCGGTGCCGATCAGGTCGCCGTGCTGGACCGGGCGGCGCTCGCGGGCGCGGTGTCGGCGGCGGGGCTGCGGATGGGCGCCAGGCCGTTCCGCGCGGAGGTGCTCGACATCGGCGCGATCACGGGCAGCGCCAAGGCGAAGATCGGTTCTACCGTGCGCAAACGCGGCCGCACCACCGAACTCACGTACGGCGTGATCGAGTCGGCGGACGCGACGCTGCGGCTCGACTTCGGCGACGGGATCGGCGTGCGGACCCTGCGCGACCAGCTCCGCGTGCACTCGTCCGAACGCTTCGGCGACCACGGTGACTCCGGCGCCGTGCTGGTCGACGCCGACAACTTCGTCGTGGGCCTGTACGTCGCCGGATCGGGCTCGACGGGGTTCGCGAACCCCATCGAGCCCGTCCTGCGTCAGCTGGACGTGGACCTGCTCACTCTCAGAGATTGCGCTGTGCCCGAGTCGCGGAGGCCTGGGCCCGCGGCTTGAGCACGATCGTGTCCAGGTTCACGTGCGAGGGCCGGGTGACCGCGAACGCGATGACGTCCGCCACGTCGTCCGCCACCAGCGGCGTGATGCCCTGGTACACCTTGGCCGCGCGTTCGGTGTCGCCGCCGAACCGGTTGGCCGAGAAGTCCGTCTCGACCATGCCCGGCTGGATCTCGGTGATCCGCACCGGCTGGCCCAGCAGCTCGCCGCGCAACGTGCGGTGCAACGCCGACTGGGCGTGCTTGGCGCTCGTGTAGCCCGAGCCGTTGTCGTAGGCCTCGTACGCCGCGATGGACGTCACGGACACGATGTGCCCGTCCCCGGACGCGATCAGCTTCGGGATGAACGCCTTGGTCACCAGCAGGGTGCCGAGGACGTTCGCCTCCCACATCCAGCGCCACTCGTCCGCGACGCCCTCGGCCACGGTCGAGAGCCCGCGCGCACCGCCCGCGTTGTTCACGAGCACGTTCGCTTCGGGTACCCGGTCCGCGAAGGCGGCGACGGAGGTCTCGTCGGTGACGTCCAGCTCGATGGCCGTTCCGTCGATCTCCTTCGCGATAACGTGAAGAAGGTCCAGACGACGTGCGCCGAGCACGACGTGGAAGCCCTCGGCGGCCAACCGCCGCGCGGTGGCCTCGCCGATGCCCGCGCTAGCTCCGGTCACAACTGCGACAGGTCGATTCACGACTTCGATCGTAGGCTGCCGAGCCCGGTGTGACTGACGTCACTCACACCGCGACGGGGTGCTGGACGTCCACCATGGTGGGAGGTCGAAACCGTGAAGAGAACACTTGTCGCGCTGGTCGCTGGACTGACGCTGCTGACCGGCTGCTCGAGTGTCGAGACGGGCACACCCAAGGCGGACAGCTCGTTGCCGTCCGCGAAGGTGACCCTGTCCCCGGTCGACGGAACCAAGGACGTGCAGGTCACGACCCCGGTCCAGGTCACCGTGGTGGACGGCAAGATCGAGTCCGTCGCACTGAAGTCACCCGAGGGCGCCGACGTCAAGGGCACCCTCACCGAGGACAAGTCCGGCTGGACGACGGCCGAGCCGCTGGGCTACGGCAAGACGTACAGCTACGCGGGCAAGGTCGTCGGTTCCGACGGCAAGCCCGTCGAGCTCAAGGGCTCGTTCACCACCGTCGCGCCCGGTTCGCAGACCCGCGCGACGCTCTGGCCCTCCGACAACCAGACCGTCGGCGTCGCGGCGCCGATCATGGTCAAGTTCGAGGCGAAGGTCGTCGACAAGGCCGCGGTCGAGAAGGCGTTGAAGGTCACGAACTCGGCGAACGTCCAGGGCTCGTGGGCCTGGCTCACCGATCAGGAAGTGCACTACCGGCCGGAGAAGTACTGGCCCGCCAACACCACGGTCAAGGTCGAGGCCAAGCTCTACGGCGTCAACTACGGCGGCGGCGCGTTCGGCAAGGCCGACGTGACCAGCGACTTCACCATCGGCCGCAACCAGGTCGTGAAGATCGACAACCCGACGCACCGGCTCAAGGTGTTCCGCGACGGCCAGCAGGTCGCCGACTACCCGGCGTCGTTCGGCAAGGACGCGGACCCCGAGCTCACGACGCCGAACGGCACGTTCGTGGTCATGGCGAAGAACGACACGTTCTCGTTCGACAACCCGCGCTACGGCTACACCAACGTCGTGAAGAAGTGGGCCGTCCGGTTCTCGAACCACGGCGAGTTCATCCACGAGAACAACGACAACGCGGCCAACATCGGCACGAACAACACCTCGCACGGCTGCGCGAACCTGCTGGAAGCCGACGCGAAGGCGTACTACGACTCCGCGCTCGTCGGTGACCCGGTCGAGGTGACCGGCTCGATCACGACGCTGCCGCCGCAGTTCGACTGGTACGACTGGCAGCTCACGTGGGACCAGTGGAAGAGCAAGTCCGCCATCAAGTAGGACCGGCGGGAATGCGTCCCCCGACCAGGTCGTTCGTACGTGTGTGCAGCTGACACACGTCACGGCGACCGGCGGGGGACGACTGGCCGTACGTGAATCAGGTCCGGTGGGCGCGCCGCCGGTGGTTCTCGTGCACGGCTGGGCGCAGACGGGTGCCGTCTGGGACCTGCCCGACTTCCACACCTACGCCGTCGACCTGCGGGGACACGGCGAATCAGAGGACTTCGGCGACTACCGCGACTCCTCCCGGTGGGCCGCGGACCTCAAAGCCGTGCTCGACCACACCGGGCCCGCGACCGTCGTCGGGTGGTCCTACGGCGGGCTCGTCATCGCCGACCACCTCCGCTTCCACGGCACCGCCGGCATCACCGCGCTGGTGTTCGTGAGCGCCATCACCGAGATCGGCCGCGGTCGCCCAGGAGGCGAGACCGGGCCGGTGATGCGGGACGCCCTGCCCGGCGCGATCACCGACGACGCCGTGATGGCGACTTTCTGCGCGGCCATGGCGCCCGTCCTGCCTGCTGAGACGGTCACCAAGCTCACTGCCGCCGCGATCTCGGTCAGTCCTAAGGTGCGTGGCGAGCTGTTCCGCAGGGATGTGGGCAGCGCCGACGTGTTGAAGGCCGTAGACGTGCCGACCCTGGTCGTGCACGGAACTCAAGACGAGGTGGTCGCCCCCGCCGCCGCCGAGTACTCCGCCGCCCTGATCCCCGGAGCCGAGTTGAGCCTGTATCCCGACACCGCGCACGCGCCGTTCCTGGAGCGGCCAGAGCGGTTCGCCGCCGATCTCCTGCGAGTCGCCCGATGAAGCGCGTCGCGGTGCTCTCGGTGCACACCTCTCCGCTCGAACAGCCGGGGACGGGTGACGCGGGCGGGATGAACGTCTACATCGTGCAGACGGCCACCCGGATGGCCCAGCGCGGGGTCGAGGTGGAGATCTTCACCCGTGCCACGTCGTCGGAGCTGCCGCCGGTCGCCGAGCTCGCGCCCGGCGTGCGGGTCCGCCACGTCGCCGCAGGGCCGTTCGAGGGTCTGGGCAAGGAGGAGCTGCCCGGCCAGCTCTGTGCGTTCACGGCGGGTGTCCTGCGCGCCGAGGCACGCCACGAGCCGGGCTACTACGACGCGATCCACTCGCACTACTGGCTGTCCGGGCAGGTCGGCTGGCTCGCCCGCGAACGCTGGGGCGTGCCGTTGGTGCACACCGCGCACACGCTGGCCAAGGTGAAGAACCTGGCGCTGGCCGAGGGCGACACCCCGGAGCCCCGGATGCGGGTGATCGGCGAGGAGCAGGTCGTGGGCGAGTCGGACCGGCTCGTCGCGAACACCGACATCGAGGCCAGCGAGCTGATCAAGCTCTACGACGCGGAGCCGTCGAAGGTGGCCGTCGTGCCGCCCGGTGTCGACCTCGACCGCTTCACCCCTGGTGACCAGGCACGGGCGCGGCACCGGTTCGGCATCCCGCAGGACGCGGTCGTGCTGGCGTTCGTCGGCCGGATCCAGCCGCTGAAGGCTCCTGACGTGCTGCTCCGGGCCGCCGCCGAGATGCTCGTGCGCGATCCCGGGCTGCGGTCGAAGCTGGTCGTGCTGATCGTCGGCGGGCCCTCGGGTTCCGGCACCGAACGGCCGAAGGCCCTGGAGGAGCTCGCCGCGCAGCTGGGGATCACGGACGTCGTGCGCTTCCTGCCGCCGCAGCCGGGACCGACGCTGGCCGAGGTCTACCGGGCCGCGGACCTGGTCGCGGTGCCGAGCCACAACGAGTCGTTCGGGCTGGTGGCGCTGGAGGCCCAGGCGTGCGGGACGCCCGTGGTCGCGGCGGCCGTCGGCGGGTTGCCGGTGGCGGTCAACGACGGCGTGTCCGGGGTGCTCGTGCACGGGCACGAGCCCGGCGAGTGGGCCTCGGCGATCAGCGGGCTGGCGTTGCCGCAGCGGGAGCACCTGGCGAGCAACGCCGTGGGCCATGCGCGACGCTTCTCGTGGGACCGCACGACTGACGCCCTGCTCGCGGGGTATCAAGAGGCGGCAGAAGTGTTCCGCCGGGAGGTTTTCGCTTGAGCGTCGACGCTGTGATCAAGGAGTTCCTGGACGAACGGGAGCTGAAGTACGACCGGCGCGAGCCCGGCAAGTTCTTCGTGACGCTGCCGGGCACCAAGAAGCTGCAGACCAACGTGTGGCTGGTCGAGACGACGCACGCGCTGGTGGTCGAGGCCTTCGTGTGCCGGCGGCCGGACCAGTCGTTCGAGGACGTGTACCGGTTCCTGCTGCGACGCAACGCACGGCTGTACGGCGTGCACTACACGATCGACGCCGAGGGTGACATCTACCTGGTCGGACGGGTCGGCAAGCACGCCGTGACGCCTGACGAGCTGGACCGCGTGCTCGGGCAGGTGCTGGAGGCGGCGGACGGCGACTTCAACCCGTTGCTCGAGATCGGGTTCGCCGACGCGATCCGGCGGGAGTGGGCGTGGCGGGTGTCGCGCGGCGAGTCGCTGGCGAACCTGCAGGCGTTCCAACATCTCGTTTCGGACTAGCGGGCGACTCGTTTCGGCCTAGGCGGCAACCCCCGGCTGCTCCCGGCCCGTCCGAAGAGCATGCGCAGACCAGGGGTGTGGGTGGGAATCGCGTTGCTGTCCCTAGCAGCGACCGGGTGCGGCAGCGGCTCCAGCGGTGGCATGGCGGCCAAGGACGCCGCTCCGCCGCAGGCGGCCCAGCAGAAGGCGCCGCAGCAGGAGAACAACGCCGGGCAGGCCGTGCAGCCGGTGGAGCAGCAGGAACGTCAGTTGGTGCGCACGGCGAACGTCGACCTGCGCAGCGACGACGTGTTGAAGGCGATCGGGCAGGTCAAGGACCGGGCGGCGGCCGTCGGCGGGTTCGCGGGCGAGGAGAACTCGACCAAGAGCTCCGGGTCCGTGACCGTGCGGGTGCCGTCGGCCGAGCTGGACAAGGTCGTCCGGGATCTCACGAGTGTGGGCGAGGTCACCCGCAGCGAGGTGCGCAGCCAGGACGTCACCGATCAGCTGGTGGACGTCGAGGCGCGGATCGCGACGCAGAAGGCCAGCGTCGAGCGGCTGCGCGTGCTGTTCGAGCGGGCCGGGTCGACGTCCGAGGTCGCGCAGGTCGAGCAGGAGCTGACCAAGCGGCAGGCCGACCTGGAGTCGATGCAGCGGCGCAGCGCGTCGTTGAGGGGCCAGGTCTCCCTGGCGACGCTGACGGTGAGGGTCGCGACGGTTCCGATCGCGGCGCCCGAGCCCGAGAAGGTCGGGTTCTTCGGCGCTCTGGCGGGTGGCTGGAACGCGCTGGTCGCGGTCGTGGGCGTGATCTTGGTCGGTGTCGGCGCGATGCTGCCGTTCCTGGTGGCGCTGGGAGTGCCCGCCGCATTGGTGGTCCATCTGCTGCGCAAGCGCAGGCGCGTCACCCGAATGAACGAAGCAGGGTGATCAAGTTCTACTGAGAGTGCGCCTTTGATGATGCGCGGAACGGCTCGGGAGAGAGGGGGAGTCGCATCGAGCCGTCCCGCGTCAAAGGTCCCCGCTGCTGTGGATCCGTGGACGGGGGGAGCCTGCGGATCCCAAGCGGGCCACGCGATTCGACGGGGGGATGACGAATCGCGCTCGGTGCCTCGCGCTCGTCGAGTAAGCGTGGGAGCCGACTCGCGGAGGCGGTATCAACTTCTCAGATACGTCCTTGCGATCACAAGTGCTTGTATTACTCCATTCGAGTGTATTTAGACCTGCTAAGTAACGTATCTGTAGCGATCGAGGAGTCCTTGACCTGCTCAGTGGGCTGGATCACGATGTGCCCACAGGCTGGGTGTACAGCGCTGTACAGCGAGTAGATGAGGTCGCCGCATGGTCTTTCGCAGTCCGTATCCCGATGTCGAAATCCCCGATGTGTCGCTGCACCAGCTGTTGTTCGGCGACATCGCCGACCGGGCGGACCGGGTCGCGCTGATCGACGGCATGTCCGGCGCGACGATGACCTACGGTCAGCTCGCCGGGGCCGTCGACCGCATGGCCGCCGCACTGGCCGCGCGAGGTATCGGCAAAGGCGATGTGGTCGGCATCCTCAGCCCGAACACGCCCTACTACGCCGTCGTGTTCCACGGCATCCTGCGTGCCGGCGCCACGGCGACCACGATCAACGCGCTCTACACGCCCGACGAGGTCGCGCACCAGCTGCACGACGCGGGCGCGAAGATGCTGTTCACGGTGTCGGTGCTGCTGCCGAACGCCGCACCCGGCGCCGCGAAGGCCGGCGTGACCGACGTGGTCGTGCTCGACGGCGCCGAGGGCTACCCGTCGCTGCCGGAGCTGCTGGCGAACGACCACCCGGTGCCCGAGGTGGAGATCAACCCGGCCGAAGACCTCGCGGTGCTGCCGTACTCGTCCGGCACGACCGCGTTGCCCAAGGGCGTGATGCTCACGCACCGCAACCTGGTCGCGAACCTGGTGCAGTGCGGGCCGATCCTGTCGGACGTCGGCGAGAACACGCGGATCCTCGCCGTGCTGCCGTTCTTCCACATCTACGGCATGCAGGTCCTGATGAACAACGGCCTGTACATCGGTGGTGTCGTCGTGACGCTGCCGAAGTTCGAACTGCCCGAGTTCCTCCGCGTGATCGCCGAGCACAAGACCGACCGCGTGTACATCGCGCCGCCGGTGGCCGTGGCCCTGGCCAAGCACCCGATCGTCGACAACTACGACCTGTCACCGTTGCGCACGCTGTTCTCCGGTGCGGCCCCGCTGGACGAGGACCTGGCCGCCGCGGTGCGCAAGCGCCTCGGCTGCCGCGTCGTCCAGGGCTACGGCATGACGGAGATGTCGCCCGTCAGCCACGCCATCCCGGACGGCCGCGACGACATCTCGGTCGGCACCGTCGGCGTGATCATCCCGAACCTCGAGTGCCGCCTGGTCGACCCGGCCACCGGTGAGGACGTGGGTGCCGGCGAGCGCGGCGAGCTGTGGTGCAAGGGCCCGAACATCATGAAGGGCTACCTGAACAACCCCGAGGCCACCGCCGCCACCATCGACGACGACGGCTGGCTGCACACCGGTGACGTGGCCGTCATCGACTCCGACGGCATCGTCTCGATCGTCGACCGCGTCAAGGAACTGATCAAGTACAAGGGCTACCAGGTCCCGCCGGCCGAGCTGGAAGCCGTGCTGCTCACGCACGAGGAGATCGCCGACGCGGCGGTCATCGGCGTGCGCGACGCGGACGGCGAGGAGGTCCCGAAGGCCTTCGTGGTGCGCCAGCCGGGGTCGTCGATCGAGGCCGACGCCGTGATGGCGTTCGTGGCCTCGCAGGTCGCGCCGCACAAGAAGGTGCGCGTGGTCGAGTTCATCGAGGCGATCCCGAAGTCGGCCGCCGGCAAGATCCTGCGCAAGGACCTGCGGGCCCGCGAACAGGCCTGACCTGAGGAACGCGAACGCCCTGGCAACGATCGTTGCCAGGGCGTTCGCCGTCAGCGCTGAGCCGCCGGCTTCCGCACGCGGAAGCGGAGCATCGTCACCGCACCCGACTGCGTGTTGGCGAACGGTTCCAGGTCGATCCGCCCGAGATCCGAGGTGGAGTACCGCACACCGTCGCCGAGCAGCACCGGCAGGACGTACACCAGGACCTCGTCGACGAGCCCTTGCCGCAGGCACTGGCTGGCCAGGTCGGCACCGAGGATCTCCAGGTCCTTCCCGCCGGCCGCCGCGCGCGCCGTGGCGACGGCCTCCGCGAGGTCGCACGTGAGGAACGTGATGCCGGACTCCGGTTCGTCCGGCGGCCGGTGCGTCAGGACGAACTGCGGTCCGCCGTCGTAGGTGGTGTCCTCCTGGCGCATCTTCTTGGCGACCTCGTAGGTGCCCCTGCCGACGAGCATGGCGCCGGTGGCCTGCTCGACCTCGGGGAACGGGTTGTCCTTGAAGTGCTCGAAGACCCAGTCCATCGCGTGGCCGGGACCTGCGATGAAGCCGTCCAGGGACATCGCCCTGTTGACCACGACCTTGCCGGGATCGGCGTTCGACTCACTCATGCCGGTGCAGACCAGGCGCGGACCGCGAACTCATCGGCGCCGGCGAATCTCATGGCGTGGATCACGGTGCCCGGCCGGGGTACGGCAGGCGGGTCGGCATGGCAGGCTAGCTGCCATGTCTGTCGGAACCTTGGTCCTGCTCCGCCACGGCGAGAGCACGTGGAACGCGGAGAACCTCTTCACCGGCTGGGTGGACGTTCCCCTGTCGGAGAAGGGCGAGAAGGAGGCCCGTCGCGGCGGCCAGCTGCTGCGCGAGGCCGGTGTCCTGCCGGAGATCCTGCACACGAGCCTGATGCGCCGCGCGATCATGACCGCGAACCTCGCGCTCGACGCCGCCGACCGGCACTGGATCCCGGTCAAGCGCGACTGGCGCCTCAACGAGCGCCACTACGGCGCGTTGCAGGGCAAGAACAAGAAGCAGACGCTGGCGGAGTTCGGCGAGGAGCAGTTCATGCTCTGGCGCCGCTCGTACGACACCCCGCCGCCGCCCATCGAGCCCGGCAGCGAGTTCAGCCAGGACACCGACCCGCGCTATGCGGACCTCGGCCCCGACCTGCCGCTGACCGAGTGCCTGCTCGACGTCGTGAAGCGGATGATCCCGTACTGGGAGTCCTCCATCGTCCCCGACCTGCGCACCGGCAAGACGGTCCTCGTGGCCGCGCACGGCAACTCGCTGCGCGCGCTCGTGAAGCACCTCGACGGCATCTCGGACGAGGCCATCGCGGGGCTCAACATCCCCACGGGCATCCCGCTGCGCTACGACCTCGACGAGAACCTGAAGCCGATCAAGCCGGGCGGCGAGTACCTCGACCCGGACGCCGCGAAGGACGCCATCGCCGCAGTCGCGAACCAAGGCCGTTAAAAAAGCACTCCGAAAGGGCGCACCCGGCCTCCGGGTGCGCCCTTTCGCACCTTCTCCGCGTCGCGAGTTCGCGTCGGCCACCCGGCCGCGCAAGTTGCGAGTTCGCGTCGGTCGTCCGGGACCCTCTTCGTGTCAACCGCCGCAGGCGATTCGGCGCGAAGCGGGGCCCGGACGACCGACTTCCCGGCGAACTCGCCGCCGTCTGCGGAGCAGCGGCCAACAAGCACTGTCACGGTTGGGTGAACGGCGCCTGACCAGGTGCGGAACAACCGTCCACTCAGGTGTCGCGGGTATCACGGTTCACGCTTCCGCACTAGGCCAAGACACCTCTGAGCTGCTTACCATTCGCCTCGTGACCACAACGGGTTACCTCGCTGTGTCGATCGGCCTCGCGCTCATCGGCGTAATCGCCGCTTTCCTCGTCGGCCGGGCAACCGCCCCGCGGCACCCCAGGAAGCCGGAAGGCCTCACGGTCGCCGACCTGATCCAGCAGATCGTGCACGACTCCCACGACGGCATCGTGGTGCTGAACCACTTCGGTGACGTCGTGCTGCACAACCCCCGGGCCGAAGAGCTCGGGATCGTCCGCAACAACCGCGTGGACGACCGGGCGCGCAAGGCGGCCGAGGGCGTCCGCGGCAGCAACGAGGTCGTGTACGTCGACCTCTCGCCGCTGGACGGCTACCGGACGGGCCGGCAGCCCGAGGCCGTGCACGCCGAGGTCCGGTTGCTCGTCGAGGACTTCATCGTCGTCGACGCGACCGACGAGTCCGAGGCCGTGCGGCTGGAGAAGACCCGGCGCGACTTCGTGGCGAACGTCAGCCACGAGCTCAAGACCCCCGTCGGCGCGCTGGCGCTGCTGGCGGAGGCTGTCCTGGACGCGAGTGACGACCAGGACGAGGTCCGCCGGTTCAGCGCGAAGATCATGCAGGAGGCCACCCGCCTCGGCACGCTCGTCACCGAGCTCATCGCGCTGTCCCGCCTGCAGGGCGCGGAGAAGCTGCCGGAGCTCAGCGACACCGAGATCGACGTCGTGATCAACGAGGCGCTGTCGCGGTCCAAGCTCGCCGCCGAGTCGGTCAACATCTCGATCAACGTCGACGAGCCCAGCGGGTTCGTCGTGCCGGGCGACCGGTCGTTGCTGGTCACGGCGTTGACGAACCTGCTGGACAACGCTGTCGCGTACTCGCCGCCCGGCAGTCCGGTCAGCGTGAGCCGCAGGCTCGTCGACGGGCACGTCGAGATCGCGGTGACCGACCGCGGCATCGGCATCGCCGAGGACCAGCAGACCCGCGTCTTCGAGCGGTTCTACCGCGTCGACAAGGCCCGGTCGCGCGCGACCGGGGGCACCGGGCTCGGGCTCGCGATCGTCAAGCACGTCGCCGCCAACCACGGCGGTGAGGTGAAGCTGTGGAGCCTGCCAGGAACGGGGTCCACCTTCACGCTGCGGATTCCCGCCGCGGCTGCCGAACAGAATCCGACTCTCGTGCCGGCTGGCACGGGTGACCCAGGAGGAGAGCTGTGACCAGGGTGCTCATCGTGGAGGACGAGGAGTCCTTCGCCGATCCGCTCGCCTTCCTGCTGCGCAAGGAAGGGTTCACCGCGGCGCTCGCGGCCACCGGCCAGGAGGCGCTCGAGGAGTTCGACCGCAACGGCGCCGACATCGTGCTGCTGGACCTGATGCTGCCGGGCATGAGCGGCACGGACGTGTGCAAGCAGCTCCGCCAGCGCTCGGCCGTCCCCGTGATCATGGTGACGGCGCGGGACAGCGAGATCGACAAGGTCGTCGGGCTCGAACTCGGCGCTGACGACTACGTCACCAAGCCGTACTCGGCGCGCGAGCTCATCGCCCGCATCCGCGCGGTGCTGCGCCGCGGCGGCGAGTCCGAGGACCTGCTCCCGCAGATCCTGGAGGCCGGTCCGGTGCGGATGGACGTTGAACGCCACGTCGTCACCGTCGCGGGCCAGGACATCAGCCTGCCGCTCAAGGAGTTCGACCTCCTGGAGTACCTGCTGCGCAACGTCGGCCGCGTCCTCACCAGGGGCCAGCTGATCGACCGCGTGTGGGGAGCGGACTACGTGGGCGACACGAAGACGCTGGACGTGCACGTCAAGCGGCTGCGGTCGAAGATCGAACCGGACCCGTCCACCCCGCGTCACCTCGTGACGGTCAGGGGTCTGGGTTACAAGTTCGAGTCCTGACGGACACGACCAGGTACCGTTTCCGGCGTGCGCCTGGGCGTTCTCGACGTGGGTTCCAACACCGTCCACCTACTCGTGGTGGACGCGCATCGTGGTGCCCACCCCATCCCGATGACGTCCGAGAAGACGATCCTTCGTCTCGCCGAGCAGCTCGACGACTCCGGTCAGCTCTCCAAAACGGGGGCTGACCAGCTCGTTCGTGCCGTTGCCGCCGCCAAGGCGTCGGCCAAGCGGTCCGGCTGCGAGGACCTGATGGCGTTCGCGACCTCGGCGGTGCGCGAGGCGGGCAACTCGGCAGAGGTGCTCGACCGGGTGCGCACCGAGACCGGGGTCGAGCTGAAGGTCCTCTCCGGCGAGGACGAGGCGAAGTTCACGTTCCTCGCGGTCCGCCGCTGGTACGGCTGGTCCGCGGGCAAGCTGCTCAGCCTCGACATCGGTGGCGGCTCCCTGGAGCTCGCCATCGGCCGTGACGAGAACCCGGACCTGGCCTTCTCCGTGCCGCTCGGCGCGGGAAGGCTCACCAGGACCCGGTTCAAGAAGGACCCGCCCCGGCGTTCGGAGGTCCGCGAGACCACCGACTGGCTCGCCGAACAGCTCGCGCCCGTGGCGCGGAAGCTGAAACGCGCGGGTGAACCCGATCGGGTGGTTGCGACCTCAAAAACTTTCCGAACGCTGGCGCGGCTCACCGGGGCCGCGCCATCGTCTGCCGGGCCCAGGGCACGACGCGTGCTCACCGATGCGGGCCTGCGGCAGCTGATCGCGTTCATTTCCCGGATGTCGGCCTCCGACCTCGCTGAGCTGGAAGGCGTGAGCACGTCGCGCGCCCACCAGCTCGTCGCGGGGGCGTTGGTCGCGGAGGCAACAATGCGAGCCCTGTCACTCACGCAGCTGGAGATTTGCCCCTGGGCACTCCGGGAGGGTGTCATCCTCCGACGGCTGGACCACACTGACGGGACGGACCAGAGCGATACTGGACGGACTGGCCAGACCGGGGCACGGTGGAGTTGATGAGTCGAGAGAGCGGATCGGACCAGACGCAGCGCACAGTCGCTGAGCTGCTCGCCCAGTACGGGGGCAGCGCAGAGAGTGCGCCACGTCGGCGACGCCGCCGCGCTGACGACGAGGAAGACGTCCAGCAGCCGGAGACCGCGCCCCAGTCGATCATCGAGCGGGTGCTGTCCGACAGCGGCCGCCTGATGGCGATTCGCGACGACGACGTACCGCAGCCCGGTCGTCGTGCCGCCCCGGAACCGCAGGCCGCCCCGCCGCCGCCCCTGGCCGCCGAGCGCACGGCGTACCAGCCGAAACCGCCGCCTCCGAAGGCGCCGCAGCCGTCGCAGCAGATGCCGGTGCCTCCCGCCGGGCCGCCGCAGGTCCGCAGACCTGCACCGCCGATGCCCGCGCCGCCCCCCGCCAAGCCGGCCGCGCCCGTACCGCCGCCTCCCGCGGCCGCCGAGCAGACCCGGCAGGTGCCGCAGGTCCGCGACCAGCCGTCGAACTCCGGCATGCCGCGCCCGGACGTGCCCGGTCGCCTGGAAGCGCGCCTCGACCAGTCGACGCCGTCGCGCACGAACATCACCCGGCCGCCGAAGCCGGTGCCGCCGTCGGTGCAGATGCCGGTCCCCGGCCCGCCGCGCGAGGCGATGACGGAGCAGCTCCCGCGCATCCCGGCGAAGGCGCCGGTGGACAAGATCGCCGCGCTCGAGACCGAGTCCGTGCTGATCGTGCCGCCCGCACCGCCGAAGCTGCCGGAGCCGCTGCCGGGCAACGTGCCCGACGCCTGGTTCGGTGACGACGACGACGCGGCCGCCAAGACCGACCTGTCGATGGCGCCGATGGAGTCGACCGCCGCGCACCCCGGCCCGTACGTGGACGACGACTCGCAGGAGTACGCCGCCTACCGCCCCGAGGACGACTACCTCGCGGACGACGACGAAGCCGACGAGGACGAGGGCCCGGCCGGCCTCGACGACGCCGGCGAGGCCGAGGAGGAGGCGGACGCCGAACCGCGCTCGGCGGGCAAGGAATGGCTGATCATGATCGGCCAGCTCGCCGTCGGCGTGCTCGGCGGCGCCGGCCTGTGGCTCGCGTTCAACTACCTGTGGCGCTCGGTACCCGCCGCCGCACTCGTGGTGGCGCTTGCCGTTACCGTGGGTCTGGTGTTGCTGGTTCGAAAGATCCGCCGAGCGGACGATCTGCAGACCACTGTCCTGGCCGTGCTCGTCGGCCTCATCGTGACCGTCTCACCAGCGGCGATGCTGCTGGTGAAGAGTTGACCCCGCGCATCCCGGTCGGGCTTTCCACGGCGTCGGTCTACCCGCAGCCCGCCGGAGCGGCGTTCGAGATCGCGTCCGAACTGGGGTACGACGGCGTCGAGCTGATGGTGTGGGCCGACCCGGTGTCGCAGGACATCAGGGCGGTCGACCGCCTGTCGGCCCGGACGGGAATGCCGGTGCTGGCCGTGCACGCGCCCTGCCTGCTGATCTCGCAGCGGGTGTGGTCGCCAGACCCGTCGGAGCGTTTGCGCCGGGCCGTCCAGGCGGCTCAGGACCTGGGTGCGCCGACCGTGGTGCTGCACCCGCCGTTCCGGTGGCAGCGCAAGTACGCGGACGGGTTCGCCGAGCTGGTCTCGTCGCTGGAGGACTCGAGCGGGATCGCCATCGCGGTCGAGAACATGTTCCCCGTGAGGCGGCCCCTCGGGCGCGGGCGCTCGGTGGAGATGAACGCCTTCAAGCCGTCTGTCGACCCGACTGACGTGGGGCACCGGAACTACACGCTGGACCTGTCGCACTCGGCTGCCGCGCACATGGACGCGCTGGAGCTGGCGAAGCGGATGGGGGACGGGCTCCGGCACATCCACCTGGCCGACGGGTCCGGGGCGCCGAAGGACGAGCACATGGTGCCCGGCCGCGGGACTCAGCCCTGTGCGGAGCTGTGCGAGCTGCTGGCCCGCGGCGGGTTCGACGGGCAGGTCGTGCTGGAGGTCAACACCCGGCGGGCCGCGTCTCCGGCTGCTCGGCGGGAGATGCTGGCGGAGGCTCTGCTTTTCGCGCGGTTGCACCTGGACTGGGCTGCCGAGGGCGGCGCGGGGAAGGCCCGGCCGGGGCTGTCCCGCTGAAGTTCGCGGGCCATCCGGTTCCGGCGCTGACCGGGGGCGAGTTCCGGCAAGGGTCGTTCGGCACTGCCGTGGCTCGTCCGGGTTAGGGTTCCCGATGTGAACCCGCTGCGAGCGTTGATCATGGCCGCGTCTCGCAACGAGACGGTCCGCCATCTCGTCGCCAACGCGCCCATCAGCCGCGATGTCGTGAAGCGGTTCGTCGCCGGCGAGACCACCGCCGACGCCGTCGAGGTCGTGCGGGGCCTCGGGCTGCCGGTGACGCTGGACTACCTCGGCGAGGACACGCAGGACAAGGCCCAGGCCGAGAAGACCGTTCAGGCGTACCTGGAGCTGCTCGACGCGCTGCACGCGGCGCGGCTGGCCGAGAACGCTGAAGTGAGCGTCAAGTTGTCCGCAGTTGGACAGTCGCTCGACGAAGCGCTCGCTCTGACGAATGCCTCCCGCATCTGTGCCGCCGCCGAGCAGTGCGGGACGACGGTCACGCTCGACATGGAGGACCACACCACCACCGACTCGACGCTGCGGGTCCTGCACGAACTGCGCCGCAGCTGGCCGTGGGTGGGTGCGGTGCTGCAGAGCTACCTGCACCGGACGTTGGACGACTGCAAGCAGCTCTCCGGGCCCGGGAGCAGGGTCAGGCTGGTCAAGGGCGCCTACGCGGAGCCTCCCGAGGTTGCGATTCAGGATCCATCCGAGGTTGATCTGAACTACGTGCGGTGCCTGAACGTTCTCCTCGCTGGAGAGGGCTACCCGATGTTCGCCACGCACGACCCGAGGTTGATCGAGATCATTGGCGAACGAGCCCGCTGGTATGACAAAACTGACTTCGAGTACCAGATGCTGTACGGCATCAGGACCGAGGAGCAGCGGCGTCTCGGCACTCGTGTTTATGTTCCCTACGGTGAGCAGTGGTACGGATATCTCATGCGGCGACTTGCAGAACGGCCTGCCAACGTGACCTTTTTCCTGCGGTCGCTGGCCAGCCGCTCATGACCTTCTCGAAGTCCAGCGCGGTGCGGTCGCTCGGTGACGGAACCTTCACCGCGTCCCTGCCCGCCGAGTGGACCGTGGGCCCCAAGCCCCACGGCGGTTTTCTTCTTGCTGTGATGACCCGTGCGGCCGCTCAGGTCGCTGACGGTGATCCGTTGGCCGTGTCCGCGCAGTTCCTCCGCGCGCCGGAGGTCGGGCCTGTGCTGGTCCGCACCGACGTGCGCAAGGCGGGGCGGACGGCGACGGTCATCGCGGTGACGCTGGAGCAGCGCGGGCAGGTGTGCGTCGAGGCCTCGGTGACCACAGGACGGATACCCGAGCACCGGGCCGACTACGTGAACCTGCCCTCGATGCCCGCCGCGCCGCCGCCGGGGTCGGTGGAGATGGCGACGTTCCCGACCGGCGGGGTCTACCGGGTGGGCGCGCTGTGCGACCTGCGGGTGGACCGCGAGTCGGCGACGTTCCTCGACCGGCGCACGGACGGGCCGCTGACGCTGAAGCTCTGGGCGCGGCCGACCGACGAGCAGCCCGACCCGTACTTCGCGCTGCTCGCGGGCGACCTGTCGATGCCCGTGACGTTCAACCTCGGTCGTTTCGGCTGGTCGCCGACGGTGCAGCTGACGGCGTTGCTGCGGGCCCGGCCCGCTCCCGGCTGGCTGCGCATCCACGTGACCTGCCAGGCGGTGCACGGCCAGTGGTTCGACGAGGACGCCACGGTGATCGACTCGGCCGGCCGGTTGGTGTGCCAGGCACGGCAGCTTGCGTTGACGCCTGCTGTGTGAGACTTGACCGATGACGAAGATCGCGGTGCTCGGCGCGGGCAAGATCGGTGAGGCGCTGCTGTCCGGGCTCTTGCAGGGTGGTCGCGCGGCCTCGGATCTGCTGTTCACGGAGAAGCACGAGTCACGGGCTCGTGCTCTGACCGAGCAGTACGGGTTCGAGGCCGTCACGGTCTCCGGCGCGGCGGCGCAGGCGGACGTGCTGGTCGTGGCGGTCAAGCCGCAGGACATCGAGCCGTTGCTGGTCGAACTCGCGCCGGTGCTGCGGCCCGGCACGTTGATCGTGTCGTTGTGCGCGGGCCTGCCGACCGCCCTGTACGAGCGCAGGCTGCCCGAGGGCACCCCGGTGGTGCGGGTCATGCCGAACACGCCGATGGTCGTCGGTGAGGCCATGAGCGCCGTCTCCGGCGGCTCCAACGCCACGCCCGAGCACCTCAAGATCGTCGAGGAGCTGCTGTCGACCGTGGGCAAGGTCGCGGTGGTGCCGGAGTCGCAGCAGGACGCGGTGACGGCGCTGTCGGGCTCCGGTCCCGCGTACTTCTTCTACCTCGTCGAGGCGATGATCGACGCGGGCATCCTGCTCGGCATCCCGCGTGACCTGGCCTCGCAGCTGATCATCCAGTCGGCCGTGGGCGCCGCGACGATGCTGGCCGAGGGCTCCTCGCACCCGGTGATCCTGCGGGAGGCGGTCACGTCCCCCGCCGGCACCACGATCATGGCGATCCGCGAGCTGGAGAAGCACGGCGTCCGCGCGGCCATGCTCGCGGCCATCGAGAGCGCCCGTGACCGGTCCGCCGAGCTGGGTCGTCAGCACGAGGACTGAGCCGAAGTGAGGGGCGAACCCCACTTGGACGTCGCAGGAGTCACACCAGTCCCGCTACTCTCAGGGCAGCACGTGCGTGTCGAACCGTCGGTGGGGAAGACCGACGGCACGACACGTGTCTAAGGATGCGGTGATGTATGCCTGCGAAGGAGAACGAACGAACAGGCCTCGCTCAGGTGCAGTTCCTGACCGTGGCCGAGGTGGCCTCGATGATGCGGGTCTCCAAGATGACCGTGTACCGCCTGGTGCACTCCGGTGAACTGCCCGCTGTGCGGGTCGGAAAGTCGTTCCGGGTGCCCGAGAAAGCGGTCCACGCCTACCTGGAGAACGCGTACTTCGACGCTGGCTGAAAGCTGGTGAACCCCGCCGGGTAGACTGGTAGGCCGATCGTGCTTACCGGCGCGCCGTGCTTGACACGGCCAAGGCTGGGGCGCGCCAGTCAAAGCAACGTCTAGAGCTAAGGAACCCGCATGGGCTCGGTCATCAAGAAGCGCCGCAAGCGCATGTCGAAGAAGAAGCACCGCAAGCTGCTGCGCAAGACCAGGGTCCAGCGCAGGAAGCGCGGCAAGTAAGCCCGCATGCGCTCTGCCGCCGCCGGTCTCCTCTCGCAGGAGGCCGGCGGCGGTTGCGTTTTCTCCGGCAGTTGCCACGCCTGGGTGCTTGCGCGGGCACGAATATCACTGCGTGAGACAGCGTCGCACTACCACGGGAACGGGGGCCGCCGTTCGGGTGATTAGCCCGTAAAGCCTTCGTGACCTGCGTCAAGACGGCGTTCCGGCCCCCTCCGGTTCCTGATCTGGTCTGTAGCATCGACCAATCGCAACGCCCTTCGTGCTTGGAGTCGCATGACGCCCAAGGTCGTCCTCGTCACCGGAGTCAGCCGCTTCCTCGGCGGCCACCTCGCCGCGCGCTTCGCCGCGAACCCGGACATCGAGCGCGTGCTCGGTGTGGACACCGAGCCGCCGCCACGCGACCTGCTCCGCCGCATGGGTCGTGCGGAGTTCGTGCGGGCCGACATCCGCAACCCGCTGATCAGCAAGGTCATCTCCACCGCGAACGTCGACACGGTCGTCCACGCGTCCGTCACCGCGAGCCCGGCCGGGCCCACCGGCCGCACGGTGATGAAGGAGATGAACGTCATCGGCACCATGCAGCTGCTGGCCGCGTGCCAGAAGTCGCCCAAGGTGCAGAAGCTCGTCGTGAAGTCCACCAGCGCCGTCTACGGGTCCAGCAGCCGCGACCCGGCGGTGTTCACCGAGGACATGGGCCCGAAGGACCTGCCGTCGTCCGGCTACGCCAAGGACGCGGTCGAGGTCGAGGGGTACGTGCGCGGGTTCGGCCGCCGCAGGCCGGACGTGAACGTCACCACGCTGCGCTTCACGAACTTCATCGGCCCGCGCATCGACACGGTCCTGACGCGCTACTTCGCCCTGCCGGTCGTGCCCACCGTCCTGGGCTACGACGCACGCGTGCAGCTGCTGCACTCCGAGGACGCCCTGGCGGTCCTGGAACGCGCGACGCTGCACGACCTGCCAGGAGTGTTCAACGTGGGAGGCGACGGCGTGCTGCTGCTGTCGCAGGCGATCAGGCGGGCGGGCAGGCTCAACCTGCCTGTGCCCAGCGCCGCCGTGCCCACCGTCGGCGGCTTCTTCCGGAGCGCCCGGCTCGTCGACTTCTCGCCCGACCAGATGAGGTTCCTCAACTGGGGGCGCGTGATCGACACCACCCTGCTGAAGAAGGAATTCGGGTTCACGCCGCGGTGGACCACCCAGCAGGCGTTCGACGACTACGTGAACGGCCGAGGTCTGAAGCCGCTCATCGACCCGGAGACGATTGACGCCGCGGAACGGGGAATCCTCGACGCGGCCGCTCGTTTCCGCTGATCTTGTCTTGAGGAGATGAACGCAGTGGCAGGAGCACGCGTTATCCCGCTGCACAACCCGGAACGCGACGCCGCGCGCAGATCGCGCCACGTCGAGGTGGTTCCCGAGCCGGAGCAGCAGCAGTCCGCGACACCGGACTGGGAACGCAGGCTGACCGACCTGCTGTCGTTCGCGCGCAGGCGGATCGCCGGCGACTACCAGGTCGACGAGTTCGGGTTCGACCGCGACCTCACCGAGAACCTGCTGATGCCGCCGCTGAAGCCGTTGTACGAGAAGTGGTTCCGCGTCGAGACCATCGGCATGAACAACATCCCGTCGGCCGGTGGCGCGCTGATCGTGGCGAACCACTCCGGCACCGTGCCGCTCGACGCCCTGATGACGTCGTTCGGCATCGCGTCGGAGCACCCGGCGCACCGCCACATGCGCATGCTGGGCGCGGACCTGGTGTTCCGCACGCCGGTGCTCGGTGCGCTGGCCCGCAAGTCCGGCCAGACCCTCGCGTGCAACCCCGACGCCGAGCGGCTGATGTCGTCCGGCGAGCTCGTCGGCGTGTGGCCGGAGGGCTTCAAGGGCATCGGCAAGCCGTTCAAGGACCGCTACAAGCTGCAGCGCTTCGGCCGCGGCGGCTTCGTGTCGGCGGCGCTGAAGACCGGCGCGCCGATCATCCCGTGCTCCATCGTCGGGGCCGAGGAGATCTACCCGATGATCGGCGACATCAAGGCGCTGGCCCGGCTGCTGGGCTTCCCGTACTTCCCGGTGACGCCGTTCTTCCCGTTGCTGGGGCCGCTGGGCGCCATTCCGCTGCCCTCGAAGTGGTACATCGAGTTCGGCGAGCCGATCCGCACCGACGTGTTCGGTGAGAACGCGGCCGACGACCCGATGCTCGTCTTCAACCTGACCGACCAGGTGCGGGAGACGATCCAGCAGACCCTGTACCGGCTGCTCACCCAGCGTCGGAACGTGTTCCTCGGCTGATCATCGCCTGGACCTCGTCGTAGCCGAACGCGGTGCTGGTGCCGCCGTCGCGCACCGCCTGCGCGGTCGTGACGGTGTGGCGCAGGGCCGCCCGGAACAGCAGTGAGCCGGTGCTGATCCGCTTCACGCCCAGGTTTCCGAGCTCCTCCGGCGTCCGTTGCTGCGCAAGGACGTTGAGCGGGGCGAGTTGCGCGAGCTTCTCGATCTCTCGCGGCTCGGTCAGGCTTGCCACGAAGATCCCGTCCGCACCGGCGTCGACGTAGCGGCGTGCCCGGTCCTCGGTCTCCCCGGTGGCCATGCCCAGCCAGTGGGTGTCGATCCGAGCGTTGAGGAACACCCCCGGCGCGCGTTCTTTGACTGCCGTGATGAGTGCCGCCTGCTCTTCGGGTGTGGCCAGGCCGTGCGGACGGCCGTCCTCCAGGTTGACGCCCGCCACGCCCAGGTCCGCGACGAGCTCGGCGACCTCCAGTGGCGGCTTGCCGAAGCCCGACTCCAGGTCCGCGGTGACCGGGCACGGCAGGGTGCTCAGGAGCTTCGCCAGCGCGACGGCCTGGTCACCGGCCAGGCCCATGCCGTCCGGGATGCCGTGTGCGGCGGCCACTCCGAGGCTCGTGGTGCCGATCGCGGTGAAGCCTGCCGCATGCAGGGCGGCGGCCGAGGCGTAGTCCCAGGCGTTGGGGAGGATCAGCGGCTCGTCGCGGTGGTGCAGCGCCCGGAACGCCGTGTTCTTGGCGATCCGGGTCGCCACGTGCCGGCCGGGGCAGGCGTGCGGGCCGTGGCCGAACGGGTGGTGCTCCAGGCTGACCTCGACGACGCCCTGAGGCGTCTGCCTGCGGGTGATCGGGACCGGAGGGCTCTGATCGCCGGTGACGAGGTGCTCCGCGAGGGCGTTCGTGGCCGCCCAGGCCTGGACGAGCAGGCCGATCCTCGCCGCCGTCTCCTCGTCGTGGGTGGTGGCCAGGCGTTCCACGGCGGCGTCGGCTGCCGCGGTCACGGGCTCGTGCGGCTGGTAGCACGGCGCGATCTCGGCGATGGCGTCCAGCGAGCCCGGAAGCCCCAGAGCGGTGGCCAGCTCGTCGAGCGTGGTGACGTCCAGGTCCTCGACGAGCTTCGCCGTCAGAGCGCGCCTGCGGGCGTGCTCCTTGCCGTTGCTGAACCTGACGACGGACGACCTGAGCCAGGCCACGCCCGCCTCTCCCGGCGGGACCTCGGGGACGGGGAGACGCAGCAGCTCTTCGCTCATGCGGACGACGCTAGGGGCTGGACGGTTCGGTGCCGGCCGAAGTGTTCCGGCCGCAGAATGGCGGTGTGGAAGCACTCGCCCAGGTTGCCGGACTTCTCGCGGACAGGACCCGTGCCGCGATGTGCGGAGCCCTGCTCGACGGACGGGCCTGGACCGCCAGGGAGCTGGCCGCCCACGCCGGGGTGGCCGCGTCCACCGCGAGCGAGCACCTGACGCGGCTGGTCGAGGGCGGGGTCCTGGTCGAGCACCGGCAGGGACGGCACCGGTACGTGGCGCTGGCCGGGCCGCACGTCGCCGAGCTGCTGGAGGCGATGGCCGCCTTCGCCGGACCTGGTCCGCAGCCCCGGTCCCTCCGGTCGGCGGCAGTTTCCGAGGCCCTGGCCCGCGGGCGCACCTGCTACGACCACCTCGCGGGCCGGCTCGGCATCTCGCTGAGGTCGGGACTGGTGGAGCTCGGTGTGGTCGGCGACGGGCTCGCGGTCACCGGGACCGGGACGGTCTGGCTGAAGGAGCTCGGGTTCGAGCCGTCGAAGCGAGTGGTCAGCCGGGCCTGCCTGGACTGGACCGAGCGCGTGCCTCACCTGGCCGGCGCGGCCGGGGCGTTCCTGTGCGGGGTGTTCTTCGAGCGCGGGTGGGTGCGCCGGATCGGGACGAGCCGTGCCGTCCTGCTCACCCCCGCCGGTGAGCAGGGGTGGCGGGAACTCGGGCTGCTACCTGACCCGGCGCCGGTAGGCCAGCGTGGCGGCCACGGCTCCGGCCAGGGCACCGGCGCCCAGCACTGACGGGACACCGATCTTGGCCGCCTTGCGGCCCGTGCGGAAGTCGCGGATCTCCCAGCCCTTGCGGCGGGAGATCTCGCGCAGCTGCGAGTCCGGGTTCACGGCCACCGCGGTGCCCACCACGGACAGCATCGGGACGTCGTTGGACGAGTCCGAGTACGCGGTGCAGCGGCGCAGGTCGAGGCCCTCCTTGGCGGCCAGCGAACGGACGGCCTGGGCCTTGGCCTTGCCGTGCAGGAGGTCGCCGACCAGGCGGCCGGTGTAGATGCCGTTCTCCGACTCCGAGACGGTGCCCAGGGCGCCGGTCAGGCCGAGCCGGCGGGCGATGATCTGGGCGAGCTCGACGGGCGTGGCGGTGACCAGCCAGACGCGCTGACCCGCTTCGAGGTGCATCTGGGCGAGGGCCTGGGTGCCCTTCCAGATTCGGTCGGCCATCAGCTCGTCGAAGATCTCCTCGCCGAGCGACACCAGTTCTGCGACGCTGCGGCCGGAGACGAAGGAGAGGGCCTGCTCGCGGGAGGCCTTGACGGACTCCGGGTCCTCCCGGCCGCCCACCCGGAACTTCAGCTGCTGCCAGACGAAGCCCGCGAGGTCGGAGGACGAGAAGTACTTGCGCGCGGCCAGGCCACGGGCGAAGTGGAAGATCGACGCGCCCATCATCATCGTGTTGTCCACGTCGAAGAAGGCAGCCGCGGTCAGGTCAGGCGGGACGCTCAGCGACTGCTCGAGCTCTGGCGCCATCGCGGCGGCCTGGATCGCCGCGTCCGCCGATGCCTCGCCGGCTAGTGCGGCCAGCCGGTCGCTCTCCACATCACGCTTGCCTGCCATGTCCCAAGCCTAGCGATCAGGGTGCCACACCCGCCCAGACCTGGTCGAGAACGCGCGGTTCGAGTTTTGGCGCACAGCGCTGATCACAACGCGTGTTCGGATCAACACGACGTGTTGTGGGCCGTTCGGCGTAACGAAGATGACCTCGCACGACGACGACACGATGACCGGCATGATCGGCCTGCTGCTGGAGGAGTACGGCAGCAACGCCATGTGCACGGGCCTGGTGATCCTGCCCGGCTCGCCCGTGAAGGGCTGCGGTGCGGAGGCGGGCAGGCTGCTGTTCGCGCACGCGTTCGGGCCTCTCGGCATCCACCGCGTGTGGGCGGGGCACCGGGCGGACCACGCGATGATGAGCAGCGTCATGACCGGCGCCGGTCTCGAACGCGAGGCGACCCTGCGCGAGCTGTTCCACACGCAGGGCCGCTGGCACGACGTCACCACCTACGCGGCGGTCGCCCACCGCTGGCGCGAGCAGGCGTCGCCGCTGGAGCTCGCGATCATGCGGGGCGCCGTGCTCAGCCGAAGCTGATCCCGGGCAGCAGCGGAAGCGAGATGCTCGGCAGCGGGAGTGGCAGCGGGATCGTGATCCCGGGCTTGCCCGGCGCGGGCGGGGTCGAGGTCCCCGGCTTCGCCGACGGCGCGGTCGACGTGCCCGGTGCCACCGACTGCGTGGGCTGCTCGGACGGGTTCACCGAACCGGACGGCGCGGGCAGATCCGTCGGTACCGGCGTCACCGAGGACGGCTTGCTGCCCGGTGACGAGTTCGGGTCGGTGACCACCGCGGCGCACGCGTCCTTGGCCGGCAGTGGGCCGAGGGAGTCGGAGGAACCGCTGGTCACGGTGTCGCAGCCCGCTCGGGCGGCCAGGTCGTGGGCCCGCTGGGCGATGCTCGCCAGCAACCACATCGTCGTGTCGGCGTGGGCGCCCGCGTCACCGGGGAGCCGGGGGCGCAGGGTGCCGACCTTCTTGTACTGGGCCAGGGCCCAGTCGCGGAGGTCGGGCAGGGCCTTCTCGTCGGACGACGTGGCGTACGTGGTGAGCTGGCGGGCGCCCTCGACCGCGTCGGCGTCCAGGTCGGTCAGTGCCGTGAGCTGGGCGGACGGGTCCGAGGCGCGTTCGGCCAGGGTCTCCATCTCGGTGACCCTGGACGCGGCGAACTCCAGGTGCTTGAGGGCGCGGTCCTGGTCGTCGAAGGTCAGGCCGAGCGAGGCGCTTTCGGTGGTGCGCTTGATGCCGTAGAGCGGGTCTCCCGGGAGCGCGTCACGGCTGAGCAGCACACTCATGCCGGCGAGTGACATCAGCAAGCAGAGGACCGCGGCCGCGGCGACCGCTAATCGTGCGCGCGCTCCCACCCGTCTTACCGACGAGAGCACCAGTGGCTTCTCCGGTGGAGGCGCGGTGAGGACGCGCTGTTTCATCCGTTCGCGCGTCTCCGCGTCCGGGCCGACGTCCATCCGCCGGAGGAGTTCGACGATCGCGAGGTCCTCAGCGAGGTCGTCGTTGCCCACCGGCTGTGGGCCGCCTTCAACGGCACGGGCGAATCGCTCGTGCTCCGTCTGCCGCCACCGCGGTGTTCTTCCCTTGCCGTCCATCTCAGCCCGAGTAACGAAGTTGATCTGCTTTGGGTTACGCCCTTGCGATCGCTATCACCGCAACCAGGACGGGAGGATCTGTGCGAGCCGCCTCACGGCCCGGTGTTGCAGGGCCTTCACGGCGCCCTCGTTGCGGTCCATGAGCTGCGCGACCTCGGACACCGTCTTGCCTTCGATGAACCTCAGCGTGATGCACTCCCGCTGATCGTCCCCCAACTGTGAGACGCACCGGAGCAGCTCCGCGTTGGTCGCCTCGGTCATGACCTCCTGCTCGGGTCCGCTCGTCTCCTCGCGGTTGTCCTGGAGCTCGGCGGTCGTGACCTCGAGCCGGTAGCGGCTCGACTTCACGTGGTCGAACACGATGTTGCGGGCGATCGTGACGAACCACGCGCCCACGTCACGGCCCTGGTAGCTGACCGACGCGATGCTCCGCAGAGCCCTGAGGAAGGTCTCGCTCGTCACGTCCTCGGCGAACGCGCGATCGCCGCCCACCCGGAAGAGGACATAGCGAAAAACCATGTCGACGTACTTGTCGTACAGCACTCCGAACGCCTCGGTGTCACCCTCTTGGGCGGCCTTGACGAGCTGCCACGGCTCGTCTGCGGCGTTGTCGTGCTGACCCCCCGTCATGGTTCGGGTGGTCCTGATCGTGTTCGGTCGTGCCCGCGCGGTCATCGGCTCGCGGCACCTCCACAGAGTCGCCGTGGCGGCAGCATACGTGTTGTTACTCCGTAGTAGGTAGCGGTCGGTTGCGATGGTAAGACGCGGGAACCGCGGCTTCATGACGCTCGTCACGCGTGGAAGACTGCTCGAAGCGCCCAGTTGTTCATGAGGAGGCCATGTTGACTTCCGCTCGCAATGTGTCAGATCTGGTCCGTGCTTCGGCACAGCGGGGACCCAGCCACGTCGCCTTGGTCGACGTAGCGAGCGGTAAGAGCCTCACGTGGGAAACCATCGACGGCGCGACCGACGCTTTCGCCCGCCATTTGGCTGATTCAGGACTCGAATCGGGCGACCGGGTGGCGGTACGGCTGCCCACGAGCCCCGAGTTCGCGGTCGCCGTGTTCGGAATCCTCCGCGCGGGCGGGGTCGTGGTGCCGACCGGCCCCGGCATCCCGCCGCGCGAGCTCCAGCGCATCCTCGCCGACTCCGGCGCCACGCTGCTCGTGGGCGACGGCGAGGGCTCCGACGCCACGGTGATCGACGTTCCGGACGTCACCGCGTCCGCCGAGCCGTTCGAGGCCGTCCGCGGCGGCGAGGACCTGGCCGTCCTCGGCTACACCTCGGGTACGTCCGGCGTGCCGCGCGGCGCGATGCTCTCGCACCGGGCACTGCTCGCGAACGTCGCGCAGTGCGCCTCGCTGCGGCCTGCCCCCGTGACGGCGGGCGACCGGGTGCTGCTCGCGCTGCCGTTGTTCCACGTCTACGGCCTCGGCCCCGGTCTGCTGCAGGTGGCGGGCGCCGGCGCGACGGCGATCCTGCTGGAGCGCTTCGACCCCTCGGCGGTGCTGGACGTCATCGAGGACCACCGCGTCACCACGATGGTCGGCGTGCCGCCCATGTACCGCGCGCTGCTCGCGCACCCCGTCGAGCTGCTGCGCGAGAAGCTCGCCACGGTCCGCTTGTTCACCTCCGGCGCGGCCCCGCTCCCCGCGAAGGTCATCGCGGAGATGCGCGGCGCGATCGGCATCCCGATCTACGAGGGCTACGGCCTCACCGAGACGGGCCCCGTGCTCACGTCCACCCTGGTCGGCGGCGTGCCGAAGCCGGGTTCGGTGGGCCAGGCGCTGCCGGGCGTCGAGATCCGCCTGGTCGACACGGACGGCTCGGTGCTCGACATCGACGAGGACGAGCCCGGCACCGGCCTGGTGTCCGCGAAGGGCGACAACCTCTTCAGCGGCTACTGGCCCGACGGCGCCCACGGCCCGGACGCGTCCGGCTGGTTCCGCACCGGCGACGTCGGCTTCATCGACGCCGACGGCGACCTGCACCTGGTCGACCGAGCCGGTGACCTGATCATCGTGAACGGCTTCAACGTCTACCCGCACGAGGTCGAGCAGGTCCTCTGCGAGCTGGAGCAGGTGCTCGAAGCCGCGGCCGTCGGCGTGCCGGACGAGAAGACCGGCGAGTCGGTGAAGGTCGTGCTCGTGCTGTGCGAAGGGCAGGAGCTGACCGCGGAGGACGTGGTGGCCCACTGCGCCGCGCGGCTCGCCAAGTTCAAGGTGCCGACGTCGGTGGAGTTCGCCCCGGCCCTGCCGCACTCGCCGACCGGCAAGCTCGCCCGCGCCGTCCTGCGCAGGCCTTTGGGAGCATGACGGCATGACCCACCACGTGACGTTGATGAGCCGGGTGTCGTGCCACGCCTGCGAGGAGGCCGCCGTCGAGATCGAGCGGATCTGCGCCGACCTCGGGGCGACCTGGTCCGTCGAGGACGTGGACTCCGATCCGGAACTGCGGGCCGAGTACGGCGACCGGGTGCCGGTGTTCCTGGTGGACGGGGCTGAGCACGGGTACTGGAAGGTGGAGGAGGACCGCCTGCGGGCGGCCCTCGCCGGGTAGTTGATTACCGGGGCCTTACGGCTCGGGCGAACCAAGGGCGGATGGGTGTCGAATTAGAGGCATGAAGCCCGCCAAGGCCGCACTCACCGGACTGATCGCCCTTGTCACAGCCCTTGCGGCAGGGCACCTGGTGGCGGCCTTCGTGGGCCTGAGCGCCTCCCCGTACCTCGCCGTGGGCAACGCCGCGATCGACCTCACGCCGTCGTGGCTGAAGGACTTCGCCGTCACCACGTTCGGCACCGCCGACAAGCTCGTGCTGCTCATCTGCATGGGCGTCGTGCTCGTCGGCATCGGCATCGGTGCCGGCCTGGCCAGCCGGAACAGCCCCGCGCCGGGGACGCTGGTGGCCGTGCTGCTCGGGTTCGTGGGCGTCGCGGCGGTCGTGACCAGGCCCGACGTCGGCCAGCTCGCCGTCCTCGCGCCCGTCGCCAGCACGGCGGCGGGCGTCTACGCGTTCCGCTACCTGCACCGGGAGGCCGAGGAGAGCGAGAGCAGGCGCGGCTTCCTGATCACCGCCGGGCTCGCGGTCTTCGCGGGGGTCGCGGGCCAGCTCTTCGGCAGCCGGACGGACGTCGAGGGCTCGCGCCAGGCCGTCGGAGACCTGACGCCGAAGGTCAAGGCGCCGGAGATCCCGGTCGGCGCCGACTTCGTCAAGGACGGCACCCCGAGCTTCATCACCAGCGGCAAGGACTTCTACCGGATCGACACCGCGCTGAGCGTGCCGCGGATCAGGGCCGAGGAGTGGGCGCTGCGGGTGCACGGCATGGTCGAGCGGCCGATGGTGCTCACGTTCGAAGAGATCCGGAGCAGGGACCTCGTCGAGGAGACCGTCACGCTGACCTGCGTCTCCAACGAGGTGGGCGGGCCGTACATCTCCACGGCGAACTTCGTCGGCGTCAGGATCGGCGACGTGCTGCGGGAAGCCGGCGTGAAGGCGGGCGCGGACCAGCTGTTCAGCACGAGCGACGACGGGTTCACGGCGGGCAGCCCGCTCGACTACGTGCTGGAGAACGGCTTGATCGCGATCGGCATGAACGGCGAACCGCTGCCCGCCGAGCACGGGTTCCCGGCGCGGCTCGTGGTTCCCGGGCTCTACGGCTACGTCTCCGCGACCAAGTGGGTCACCGACCTCAACGTGACGACGTTCGCGAAGGACCAGGGCTACTGGATCCCGCGGGGCTGGGCGACGCGGGCGCCGATCAAGGTCTCCTCGCGCATCGACCGGCCCACGAGGATGGGCAAGGTCCAGGGCAAGGCGGTCATCGCCGGAACGGCGTGGGCCCAGCCCAAGGGCGTGGCCAAGGTCGAGGTCAGGATCGACGGCGGACCGTGGCGCGAAGCCCAGCTCGGCGCCGACGTCAGCGACACCACGTGGCGCATGTGGCGGGTCGAGCTGGACCTGCAGAAGGGCAGTCACACGGTCGAGTGCCGGGCCACCGACAAATCCGGCTTCACGCAGGACCAGGCACGCCTCGACCCGGTTCCCGACGGTGCGACGGGATGGCACTCGGTCACCTTCACCGTCGAGTAGGCGCTCACCCCGTAGTGATCATGAACCGAGGAAGGGCTGGTCACGCCCTGTCACCAGCGCTGTGACACCCGATCACCGACTTTGTGCACACGTTCACAAGCGGTACGGTGTTCTCATCACCAACACCGCGGGGTCCTGCGGTGAAGCACACCCGGAGGTCGGAGAGCGTGGTTTCACAGCGGGGCGAAGGTGAGACGACCACCACCCCTGCAGAGGCTGCCGACAAGGAGCGCGCCCGCGCGATCCCCGAGGCCGCCGTGGCCCGGCTCGCCGTGTACCTCCGCGTGTTGTCCGGCATGGCCGAGAGCGGCGTGACGGCCGTCTCGAGCGAGGAACTGAGCCAGGCCGCCGGCGTCAACGCGGCGAAGCTCCGCAAGGATCTGAGCTACATCGGCAGCTACGGCACGAGGGGCGTCGGGTACGACGTCGAGGTGCTCGTGAGCCACATCGAGCGCATCCTCGGCCTCACCCGGAACCACTCCGTGGCCGTCGTCGGCATCGGTAACCTTGGTCACGCTCTCGCGAACTACGGCGGGTTCCCCGGCCGTGGTTTCCCGGTCACCGCCCTCTTCGACGTGGACGCCGATCTCGTCGGAATCCCTGTTGGGGGCATCCCCGTCAACCACATCGACGAGATCACCGCGGTCTGCCTGGAGCGCGAGGTGTCGATCGGCGTCATCGCGACGCCGCCGCCCGCCGCCCAGTCGGTTTGCGACCGTTTGGTATCTGCGGGCGTCCAGTGCATTCTGAACTTCGCACCAGTTGTCCTTCAGGTTCCAGACAACGTCGAGGTGCGCAAGGTTGACTTGGCGGTCGAGATGCAGATCCTGTCGTTCCACGTCGCTCGACGTGCGGACGAGGCTGCCAGCGTCTCGGTCGGCAACAACGGACTCGGTGTGGACGGGATGGTGATTCGCCCGTGAGCGTGAGCCAGACGGCTCCGGCAGACGTGGTGAGTGCATGAGCGTGCTCGTAGTCGGGCTTTCGCACCGCACCGCCCCAGTCCCGGTCCTGGAACGCGTCACCGTGGCCGAGCCGAACCTGCCCAAGGTCCTCGGCCAGCTGCTCGCCGCCCCCAGCGTCTCCGAGGCGATGGTCCTGTCGACCTGCAACAGGGTCGAGGTCTACGCCGTCGTCGAGTCGTTCCACGGCGGCATGTCCGAGGTCGTCGAGGTCCTGGCGCAGCACGCGCAGATCGAACCTCAGGCGCTCTACGAGCACTTCTACGTGCATTACGCCGCCGCTGCCGTCGAGCACCTGTTCTCCGTCGCGGCCGGCCTCGACTCGATGGTCGTCGGCGAGTCCCAGATCCTCGGCCAGCTGCGCGGTGCGTACGCGGCGGCGGACGAGGCGGGCACCGTCGGCAGGACCGTCCACGAACTCACCCAGAACGCGCTGCGCGTCGGCAAGCGGGTGCACACCGAGACCAGCATCGACCACGCGGGAGCCTCCGTCGTGTCCGAGGCCCTCGGTGACGCCGAGGCCCAGCTGGGCACCCTCGTCGGCAAGCGCGCGCTACTCGTCGGTGCCGGTGCCATGGGCGGCCTGGCCGCCGCCCACCTGCGCCGGGCGGGCATCGGCGAGGTCGTCATCGCGAACCGGACGCAGGCCAACGGTGTGCGTCTCGCCACGTCGCTGAAGGCCGAGGGCGTCCCCGCGACGGCCGTCGACCTGACCGCGCTGGCCGTCGAGATCGATCTCGCGGACATCGTCTTCGCGTGCACCGGGTCGGTCGACACGGTCGTCCGCGCGGACATGATCAGCGCGCGCTCGCGGCCGCTGGTCGTGTGCGACCTGGGCCTGCCCAAGGACGTCGACCCGGCCGCAGCCGAACTGCCGAACGTTCGTGTGGTGGACCTGGAAACGTTGCAGCGCCGCCTCTCCGACGCGCCCGCCGGCCAGGACACCCGCCTGGCCGTCCAGCTGGTCGGCGACGAGGTCAAGGCCTACCTCGCGGGCCAGCGGTCCGCCGAGGTCACGCCGACCGTCACGGCCCTGCGCAAGCGGGCCGCCGAGGTGGTCGACGCCGAACTGCTCCGTCTTGATTCGCGACTTCCCGAACTGGACGCCGCGACACGCGGTGAATTGGCCAAGACGGTGCGCCGCGTTGTAGACAAGCTCCTGCACACGCCGACCGTCAGGGTGAAGGAGCTCGCCTCCGCCCCTGGTGGTACCGGCTACGCGGAGGCTCTCCGCGAACTGTTCGGGCTCGACCCCCAGACGCCTGGGGTTGTCAGTCAGACCAAGCAAGCTCCTGTGGATGGTGAAACGCGGTGACCCGCACCCTACGGATCGGTACCCGAGGCAGCGCACTGGCGCTCGCGCAGACGGGGACCGTGGCCGAGGCGCTGAAGGCTGCCGGAGCACAGGTCGAGATCGTCGTCGTCAAGACGCCGGGCGACCTCTCCGACGCGCCCATCGCCCAGATCGGCATCGGCGTCTTCACGTCGGCTCTTCGTGACGCGCTCGCGAACGACGAGATCGACGTCGCCGTCCACTCCTACAAGGACCTGCCGACCGCGCCGGACCCGCGTCTGACGCTCGCGGCCGTGCCGCAGCGTGAAGACCCGCGTGACGCCCTCGTGGCGCGCGACGGTCTCACGCTCGGCGAGCTGCCGCAGGGGTCCACTGTGGGCACCGGATCTCCGCGCCGTGCGGCGCAGCTGGAGGCGTTGGGCCTCGGGCTGAACATCGTCCCGTTGCGCGGCAACGTGGACACGCGCATCGGCAAGGTCCGCAACGGCGAGCTCGACGCGGTGGTGCTGGCTCGCGCCGGCATCTCGCGTCTCGGCCGCACGAGCGAGATCACCGAGAACCTGGAGCCGATCCAGATGCTTCCCGCACCCGCGCAGGGTGCGTTGGCAGTCGAGTGCCGGGTCGACGACGTCGACGCCGAGCACCTGATCCAGTCCACTTTGGACGATTCGGCCAGCCGGGCCGCTGTGACCGCCGAGCGCGCCATGCTGGCCGCGCTCGAGGCGGGTTGCAGTGCGCCGGTCGGCGCGCTGGCCGATGTGGTGGAAGACCTCGATGACGACGGGAAGGTCGTGTACCGACTTTCCCTGCGCGGGGTCGCAGCGACGCCGGAGAACGATCTCCTCCGCGCGTCCGCCACCGGTGACTTGACCGAAGCTGAGGGACTCGGCCGGGCGCTGGCCGCCGAGTTGCTCGACCTCGGGGCCGCGGTTCTCAGCGGTCCAGAGGCGTAATCGATGGGGAGTGCCCTGATGACCCGCGCACGCAAGACCCCCGGACGCGTCGCCTTCGTGGGCTCCGGCCCCGGCGACACCGGGCTGCTCACGGTCCGGGCCCACGACTTGCTCACCAGGGCTGAACTCGTGGTCACGGACCCGGACGTCCCTGCTGACGTCCTCGCGACCGTGCCCGAGGGAGTCGAGGTCCGCCCCGCTGTCGGCGAGGCCGCCGACGTGGCCAAGGACCTGGTGACCGAGGCGCGCAACGGTGCGACCGTCGTCCGTCTCGTCGCGGGTGACCCGCTGACGCTCGACTCGGTCGTGAAGGAAGCGCAGGCCGTCGCGAAGTCGACGATCCCGTTCGACGTCGTACCCGGTGTGCCCTCGGGCACCGCGGTTCCGGCGTACGCGGGTGTGGCTCTCGGTGGCGTGCACACCGAGGTCGACGTCCGCGCGGTGACGGACTGGGCCGGCCTCGCCGCCGCGCCCGGCACGCTCGTCCTGCACGCGACCGGCTCGCACCTGGCCGAGGCCGCGTCGAACCTGGTCGAGAACGGCCTCGCGCCGCAGACCCCGGTCGCCGTGACCGCCGAGGGCACCGGCTTCCAGCAGCGCACCATCGACACCACGCTGGCCGCCGTCGCGGCCGACGCCGGTGAGATGGGCGGCCCGCTGGTCGTCACCGTCGGTGCCGCCGCCGCCAACCGCTCGAAGCTCTCCTGGTGGGAGTCGCGGGCGCTGTACGGCTGGCGAGTGCTGGTCCCGCGGACCAAGGAGCAGGCCGGCGCGATGAGCGAGCGTCTGCACTCGCACGGCGCCATTGCCGTCGAGGTGCCGACCATCTCCGTCGAGCCGCCCCGCAGCCCCGCGCAGATGGAGCGCTCGGTCAAGGGTCTCGTCGACGGCCGCTACCAGTGGGTCGTCTTCACCTCGACCAACGCCGTCCGCGCGGTGTGGGAGAAGTTCCGCGAGTTCGGCCTGGACGCCCGTGCGTTCTCCGGCGTGAAGATCGCGTGCGTCGGCGAGGCCACGGCCGCGAAGGTGCGCTCGTTCGGCATCATCCCGGAGCTCGTGCCGTCGGGTGACCAGTCGTCCGAGGGTCTCCTCAACGACTTCCCGCCCTACGACGACATCCTCGACCCGGTCGACCGCGTGCTGCTGCCGCGGGCCGACATCGCCACCGAGACGCTGGCCGCCGGCCTGCGCGAACGTGGCTGGGAGATCGACGACGTGACGGCGTACCGCACCGTGCGTGCGGCCCCGCCGCCCGCAGACACCCGCGAGATGATCAAGTCCGGCGGCTTCGACGCGGTGTGCTTCACCTCGTCGTCGACCGTGCGGAACCTGGTCGGCATCGCGGGCAAGCCGCACGCCCGCACGCTCGTCGCGTGCATCGGCCCGCAGACCGCCGAGACGGCGCGGGAGTTCGGCCTCCGGGTCGACGTGCAGCCCGAGGAGGCGAACGTGCCCGCGCTGGTCGACGCGCTGGCCGCCCACGCCGCCCGGTTGCGCGCCGAGGGAGCCCTTCCTCCCCCGCGCAAGACCAAGCGTCTGCGCAGGAGCTAGAACAAACTGAAGCCGTCGGGGCCACTCAAGATCCTTTGAGTGGCCCCTTCGACTCTCTTCCGTCAGGGAGTCAAGGATGTACCCACTGCACCGGCCGAGGCGTCTGCGCACGACGCCCGCCATGCGCCGCCTCGTGTCCGAGACCGAGGTGCGCCCGAGGCAGCTCGTGCTGCCGATGTTCGTCAAGGAAGGCCTGGCATCCCCCGCTGAGATCAGCAGCATGCCGGGCGTGCTCCAGCACTCGCGTGACTCGTTGCGCAAGGCCGCGGTCGAGGCCGTGCAGGCGGGCGTCGGCGGCATCATGCTGTTCGGCGTCCCGGCCGAGCGCGACGCCGTCGGTTCCGGCGGCACCGACCCGGACGGCATCCTCAACGCCGCGCTCGCCGACCTGCGCGCGGAACTGGGCGACAGCACCGTTCTCATGTCGGACTGCTGCCTCGACGAGTTCACCGACCACGGCCACTGCGGCGTGCTCGCCGCCGACGGCACGGTCGACAACGACGCGACCCTCGAGGTCTACGGCGAGATGGCCGTCGCGCAGGCACGCGCCGGTGCCCACGTCGTCGGCCCGAGCGGCATGATGGACGGCCAGATCGCCTTCATCCGCAACGCCCTGGATCAGGCGGGCCTCGCCGACACCGGCATCCTCGCCTACTCCGCCAAGTACGCGTCGGCGTTCTACGGCCCGTTCCGCGACGCCGTCGAGTCGCAGCTCGCGGGTGACCGCAAGACCTACCAGCAGGACCCGGCGAACGCCCGCGAGGCGATCCGCGAGGTGCAGCTGGACCTCGCCGAGGGCGCGGACATGGTCATGGTCAAGCCCGCGCTGCTGTACCTGGACGTGCTGCGCGCGGTCGCCGAGGTCTCGGACGTTCCCGTTGCTGCCTACCAGATCTCCGGCGAGTACGCGATGATCGAGGCCGCTGCCGCGAACGGCTGGATCGACCGGGAGCGCTCGATCCTCGAGTCGCTCACGTCCATCCGCCGCGCCGGCGCGGACATCGTGCTCACGTACTGGGCAGTGGAAGCCGCCCGGTGGCTGGACCGGTAGGCGCCCCCGTCCCGAAGCTGGTCGACGTCGCGCGCTGGCTGTGGATCGCCAGCGCGTGCGTCGGCATGCTGCGGTTCCTGGAACAGCTCCTCGACCGCGAGATGCTCGTGGCCGAGGTGCGTCGCCAGAACCCGGCGCTGGGCCAGGACCAGATCGACGCGAGCGTGGACGGCGGTGTCCTCTTCGGACTGCTGATCGCCGTGGCCCTGCTGGTCGCGTACACGCGGCTGGCGAACGCGATGGCGCGCGGCCGCAACTGGGCCCGGATCGTGCTGACCGTGCTGGGTGGCGCGTCCGTCGCGTTCGGACTGTTCCGGCTGGTGGCGTGGGGCAGCGGGTTCGCCGCGCAGCTCGGGGTGGAGATGCGTCCGGTCGATCTGGCCGTCACGGCGGTCACCACCGTGCTGGACGCGTCCGCGATCGTGCTGATGTACCGGGTGTCCGCGCACTTCAGGAAGCGGGTCGCGGTGGACAGCGCGATCCGGCCGTCCTAAGTTCGCGACCGTGACGTCTCCGAAGGAATCGGGCACCCCTGGCACGATCACCGCAGGCTACTGGCTCGTCGTGGCCGGTGCCGTTCTGTGGGTGCTCGCCGCCGTGTTCCAGTTCGCCAACAAGCAGGTTCTGATCGACCAGGTGAAGTCCACGACCAACGACGACCAGCTCACCCCGGAGATGATCGAGTCGACGGCGACGGCGATCGTCGTCGCCGTGCTGGTGGGCTCGGTCGTGCTGGCGGGGCTCGCCGTGTGGTTCGCGGGCAAGGTCAAGGGCGGGCTGAAGAAGAGCCGCACCGGGTTGATGATCACGGTGTTGCTGAACCTGTTCTTCCAGATGATCGGCAACGGGCTGGCCGTCGCGCCGGCGCTGATCGCGATGTCGGGCCTGGTGCTGTTCTACTTCCGGCAGTCGACCGAGTACCTGACGCAGCGCGAGCAACTGGCGTGAAGTACGACGGCACTCCGCGGACGGTGCGCATCGCGGTCGGCCTGTGGCTCGCGACCGCCGTCTTCGTCCTCTTCACGACCGCGGGGCTGTGGTTCCAGCGCGGTGAGGTGCAGCGGCTGACCGGCTGGTCGTCCGGGCAGGTCACGAGCTTCCTGGGCACGCTGACGGCGGTAGCGGTGATCTTCGTGGTGGCCTACGCGTGGCTCACGAGGCTCTTCCTGAAGCGGAAGAACTGGGCGCGGATCGCGCTCTCGCTCATCGCGATCGTGCACATGATCTGGATCCTGTTCGTCGGGATCAGCGCTTCGAACTTGGTCACGTTGCTGCTCATCTGTGCCGCAATCGTCTTCACGTGGCAGGCGCGTACGGCACAGTGGCTGGCGGAGGTGCGTGAGCAGTGACCAATCCGCAGGACCCGAACCCCTGGCAGCCGAGCCCGGACACCCCGCAGGCGCAGGCCCGGCTGGACCCGTTCGGCGCGACGGCCGGAACGTACGAAGTGACCGCCGTGAACAACATGGGGCTGCCGATGCCGCCCGCGCCTGAGATGGCACCGCCTCTCGACCACGCGCAGTGGCAGAACCCGGCCGGTGCCGGGTGGCAGAACCCCACCAGTGCCTACCCCACGGCACCCGGCGGGCACTACCAGGTGAACCAGGTCGCGCAGGCGAGCTACCCGATGTCGCCGGTGCAGTCCCACGAGCTGCCACCGGCGCGGCCGGCCACGATCAACGCCGCGATGTGGATCTGGATCGTGGGTGCCGTGCTCTCCGTCGCCGTGCTGCCGGTGATGCTGCTCGTCAACGCCGACTTCTTCCTCACCCAGGACAGCATCGTCACGGAGGAGGACCGCCGGGCGGGCGAACTCGGTGTGCGGGCCATGGCGGTGATCTTCGGCTTCGTGATGCTGGTCGCGGCCGCGCCGTACGTCGCGTTCGCGATCGTGCTGCGCAACGGCCAGAACTGGGCGCGCATCCTGCTCACGATCCTCGGCGGGCTCGGACTCGTGTCGATGATCGGGATCACGTTCATCTCGATCGGCGCGCGGGTCTGGCAGCCGAGCGTGGCGATCTGCATCGTCGTGATCGGGCTGACCATCGCGGCCGTCGTGCTGCAGTTCCTGCCGGCGTCGAACAGGTTCGTCCGCTAGTGCTCTACCGCGAGTCCGGCAGCAGCTGGTGGCCGCTCCTGTGGGGCCCGGCGTTCGCCGTCGCCGGGTACCTGGTCGAGCGCGTCACCGGACCCGCGTCCGTGACGCTGTGGGCCGTCGCGGGACTCGGCCTGACGCTCGGCGCGGTGCTGTGGGTGTACGGGCGGGTCAAGACCGGCAGCATCGAGCTCACCGCCGAGGACGCGCGGTTCGGGCGGGAGAAGCTGCCGGTCGCCATGATCGAGGCCTGCCAGGACGTCGGCGCGCCGGCCGGGGCAAAAGTGCTCGGTGGCGGCTGGTCGGTGCCCAAGGGGACGACCGCGGTGCCGTTGCGGCTGGTCGACGGCTCGGTGGTGCTGGCGTGGGCGCGTGATCCGGAAGCCTTCCTCGCGGCGTTGCGGCGGGTCGTGAGAAGGTGAGCGACGTGACAGAGGCCGTGACTGAGCAGGAGCCGGACGCCGTGGTCGAGGAGCCTGAGCAGGCGCCGCCGGCCGGTCCGAGCCTGCACCAGCCCAAGCGGTGGCTCATCGCCGCGGGTGAGGCCGTCGCGATCGTCCTGCTGGTGATCGCCGCCGTGTGGTGCTGGAACCGCGGCGTCGTGCGGCTGGAGTACCCGTTCGAGGGGCGCGAGCCGTTGATCTCCACGCGCTACCACGGCAACTGGCTGGGCACGGCCGTCGGCGCCGTCACGCTGGCCGTGGTCCTCGCTCTCGACGCGGTGCGACAGGTCCTGCTGGCCGTGCGCACCCGGCCGCAGAAAGCCGCCGACTCCGACATGTGAGACTGGGGTACGTGACTGCGAGTCGATCCCAGGCCCTGTTCGAGCGCGCGTCGACGCTGACCCCCGGCGGGGTCAACTCTCCGGTGCGGGCGTTCCACTCCGTCGGCGGCACCCCGCGTTTCATGGTGCGCGGCGAGGGTCCGCACCTGTGGGACGCGGACGGCAACCGGTACGTCGACCTGGTGGCCTCGTGGGGCCCGATGATCCTCGGGCACGCCCATCCGGCCGTGGTCTCCGCGGTGCAGAAGGCCGCTTCGGCCGGGCTGTCGTTCGGCACGCCCACCGAGGGTGAGATCGAGCTCGCGGCCGAGCTGATCGACCGCGTCGAGCCGGTCCGCCAGGTCCGCCTGGTCAACTCGGGCACCGAGGCCACGATGAGCGCGATCCGCCTCGCGCGCGGCTTCACCGAGCGCCGCAAGGTCATCAAGTTCGCCGGGTGTTACCACGGTCACGTCGACGCGCTGCTGGCGCAGGCCGGCTCGGGCGTCGCGACCCTGGGCCTGCCGAGCTCGCCCGGTGTCACGGGCGCGCAGGCCGAGGACACGATCGTGCTGCCGTACAACGACATCGAGGCCGTGCGCGCGGCGTTCGCGGAGAACCCCGGCGAGATCGCCTGCATCATCACCGAGGCCGCGGCGGGCAACATGGGTGCCGTCGCGCCCGGTGCCGACTTCAACGCGGGTCTGCGCGAGATCTGCGACGCCGACGGCGCGTTGCTGATCATGGACGAGGTCATGACCGGCTTCCGCGTCTCGCGCGCCGGCTGGTTCGGCCTGGAGCGCGTGCGCGGCGACCTCTACACGTTCGGCAAGGTCATGTCCGGCGGACTGCCCGCGGCTGCTTTCGGCGGCCGTGCCGACGTGATGGAGCGACTGGCCCCCTCCGGCCCCGTCTACCAGGCGGGCACGCTGTCGGGTAACCCCGTGGCGGTGGCCGCCGGTCTCGCGACGCTGCGCGCGGCCGACGACGAGGTCTACACGGCCCTGAACCGCAACGCCACGCGCCTCGGCGCGCTCTTCACGGCCTCGCTGACCGAGGCGGGCGTCGAGCACCGCGTGCAGTTCGCCGGGAACCTGGTGAGCGTGTTCTTCGGTTCTACCGAGGTGAAGGACTACGCGGGCGCGCAGGCGTGCGAGACGTGGCGCTTCCCGCCGTTCTTCCACGCCCTGCTCGACCGGGGCGTCTACGCCCCGCCGTCGGCGTTCGAGGCGTGGTTCGTGAACGCCGCCATGGGTGAAGAGGAGTTCGCCGTGATCGCCGACGCACTGCCGCACGCGGCCCGCGCCGCCAAGGAGGCCCGCAAGTGACCCGCACCGTCGTCCACCTGCTCCGCCACGGCGAGGTGCACAACCCGACCGGCATCCTCTACGGCCGCCTTCCCGGCTTCAAGCTGTCCGAGCGGGGGCAGAAGCAGGCCCTCACCGTGGCCGAGCACCTGGCGGACCACGACATCGTGCACGTCGTGGCGTCGCCTTTGGACCGTGCACAGCAGACTGCTGCGCCCATTGCCGACTCGCATCGGCTTGAGCTGGCTACTGACGAGCGGTTGATCGAGGCCGACAACCAGTTCCAGGGGTTGAAGGTCGCTGTGGGGGACGGGGCTTTGCGATCTCCTCAGCACTGGCCGAAGCTGGTGAATCCTTTTCGGCCGTCTTGGGGTGAGCCCTACATCGAGATCGCTCATCGGATGATGGGGGCGGTGCAGAAGGCTCGGGCTGCTGCTGAGGGGCACGAGGCTGTTTGTGTTTCCCACCAGTTGCCGATTTGGACTGTGCGGCGGTTTTTGGAGGGGAAGCGGATGTGGCACGACCCTCGTCGTCGGGAGTGTTCACTTGCTTCGCTCACCTCCTTGATTTTTGAGGGGGAGCAGTTGGTTCGGATTGCTTACTCCGAGCCTGTTGGGGCTACTGATCCTCGGGTGACTGGGGCATGAAGCGTTTTCTGGTTGTGGTCTTGTTGCTTGCCGGATGTACTACTGGGAAGGATGCTGCTCAGGTGGGGGCTGGGGATTTTTATCTGGTGGCTCCTGGTGGGCAGGTTGAGATCCGGTATGCGCCTTCCGAGCGCAAAGAGCTGAAGGGGCTCGAAGGCGAGTCCCTGCTCGAGGAGGGCAAGACCGTCAAGCTCTCCGACTACGCGGGCAAGCCCGTCGTCATCAACATCTGGGGAGCCTGGTGCGGGCCCTGCCGCACCGAGGCCCCCGAAATGCAGAAGATCTTCGACGCTGGGACCCAGGTGGTCGGGGTCGACGTCAAGGAGACCTCGAAGGCTCAACCACGGGACTTCATGAAAGACCGGTCTCTGACTTATCCATCCATCTACGACGCTTCCGCGCGCAGCTTCATCAACGTTTTCCGCGGTGTACCGGCCAACAGCGTGCCGTCGACGTTCATCGTGGACAGGAACCACAAGGTCGCCGCGGTCTTCCTGGTGCCGGTGCTCGCCTCGGACCTACAACCCGTCCTGGACGAGCTGGCGAAGGAATAGCGCTGTTCAGCCGTCTGCAAGTACCACCACTGGCCAGTTGGTAGCGGAGAAGTGTCTGTTGACCTTGAGTTGGTGGTACTTGCAGACGTCATCGGCTGGTCGGTAGCTGCTACCGGGCGGGCGGGGCTACCGGTTCGTTCAGCGATGGGATTTTTGCCTTGAAGGCCTTGATCATGGCGTCTCGGCCGATTGAGTTGAACTGCTTGCCGAGGGTTCGCATGATCGAGTTGGCTGTGGGGCGGTAGAGGCCCGTTTTGTAGTAGCGGGCGCCCTCTACCGGGGCGATCACGCCGCCGTCCGGGGAGGGCTGGCCCAGGTATTCTGCCCACTTGGCGCCGGTGGGGTCCATGGTCACGTTGATTTCTCGTGGTTCGGTGCCCGTGTAGTTGGCGTACGGGTAGTCGTACTCGTCTGCCAGGCCGCCGATCGAGTGGCCCAGTTCGTGGATTGCGATTTGGCCCGCTTGTGCGTTTGAGCCTGAGGCGGTTGCCACTGAGCCGCCTGCGCCGCCGTACTTCGCGGTGTTGCCCAGGGCGATCACCTGGTCTGACTGGGGGGCCAGGGCTGCGAATTCCTTTGCCTTGGTCTCGTTCACGCAGAGCAGGCGTTCTGTGTTCGCGTCGCGGCCTTGACACCAGAAGCCCATGTCCAGGGCGGTGTTCTTGAGCAGGCCCTTTGTCGGGTCGTGGTCTACGCCCGACTCTGCGGAGACCACGTTCACCTGCCAGACGTTGAAGTACTGCTTGTAGGTGGCGAAGGGCTCTACTGCTGAGAGTTCTTCCCACTTGCTCTTCACGTTCGCGGCGTAGGTCGTCAGGTCTTCGGCTGTGTAGCCGTCGCCTACGAAGACGAGGTCGAAGCGGTCTGACGAGTCGCCGGTCACTTGTACCGGGATCACTTCCGCTGCGGCCAGGGCGCGGAAGTCGGACGACTTCTCCGCCGGGGCCTTCGGGGTCAGTGCTTGGGTGATGGAGCCGTCTTCGTTGAAGACTTCGCGCCATTCCATCGCCGGGGCAGCGCCGCCAGCCGGTACCTGCGCGAACAGTGCCAGTGCTGACATGGTCAGCGCTGGGAGGAGCAGCCGGGAACGTTGCATGTGCTGACGCTAAGCAACCGTGATGTCACCCACAAGCGGCAATTGTCGGTACTTTTGACCCAAGCCTTGTGTTGGGTCAAAGCCATGCCGGTGGTCGCGTGATCTGGGCAACTACCTACTCTGAGGTCTGTGAACCCCACCGATCTGGCGATCTCCGGGCCGTTGCTGCTGGCCACCGGGGTTGCTTTGCTCGCGGGATTTGTCTCGTTCGCGTCGCCTTGCGTGGTGCCGCTCGTGCCCGGGTACCTGGCTTACCTCGCTGGGCTGGTCGGTGCCGAGGCGCCTCGGGTCGAGGCGAACGAGCCCGCTCGGCAGGGGCGTTGGCGGGTGGCCGGTGCCTCGTTGCTGTTCGTGCTCGGGTTCACCGTTGTCTTCGCGCTGGCGTCGATGGCCATTCTTGGCGCTTCGGACGCGCTGTTCCTGAACGCTGATCTGTTCCAGCGCATCGGTGGTGTCGTCACGATCCTGATGGGACTGGTGTTCCTCGGGCTCGTTCCGGCGCTGCAGAAGGACGTGCGGTTCCACACCAAGCCCAACGCCGGGCTGCTCGGGGCGCCTTTGCTCGGGGCCGTGTTCGCGCTCGGGTGGACGCCCTGTCTCGGGCCGACGCTCGCTGGGGTGCTCGCCGTCGCGCGCAGCACCGAGGTCGGGTCGTCGACCGTGCGCGGGGGCGTGCTGGTGCTCGCGTACTGCCTGGGGCTCGGGTTGCCGTTCGTGGTCCTCGCGCTGGGTGCGCGGTGGGCGTTGGGCGTGACCAAGTGGCTGCGCACGCACGCCCGGCAGGTGCAGATCTTCGGTGGTGTGCTGCTGATCCTCGTCGGGATCGCGCTGGTCACCGGGCTCTGGGGTGAGTTCGTCGGGTGGCTGCGCTACTCGTTCGTCGACGTCGTGAGGCTGCCGCTCTAGTGATCGCCTTCCTCCGCAACACGTGGCGCGGGCTCACCTCGATGAGGACCGCGCTGACCCTGCTGTTCCTGCTCGCGCTCGCGGCGATGCCCGGTGCGTTGCTGCCGCAGCTGTCGCTGAACGCGGCCAAGGTCGACGAGTACGTCGCCCAGCGCGGCTGGTGGGGGCAGTTGCTGCTCAAGCTCGGGTTCTTCGAGGTGTACGCCACGCCGTGGTTCGCCGCGATCTACCTGCTGCTGTTCACGTCTCTCGTCGGGTGTCTGCTTCCCCGCACGTTCGAGTACTTCAAGCAGATGCGCGCGAAGCCCGTGCTGACGCCGCGCAATCTCTCGCGGATGCCGCACCACGCGCAGGCCGAGCTCGACGTGACGCCGGACGAAGCCCTCTCGCGGGCGAAGAAGGCCATGCGCGGCTGGCGGATGGAGACGGGCGAGGACACGGTCAGCGCCGAGCGCGGGTTCCTGCGCGAGACCGGCAACCTGGTCTTCCACTTCGCGCTGCTGGGCCTGCTGGTGTCGTTCGCGCTGGGCAAGATGTTCAACTACGAGGGCCAGGTCATCGTCCAGGCCGACGGCGGCCAGTTCTGCAACGGCGGCATCTTCAACTACGACCAGTTCCGTCCGGGCCTGCGGGTCGACGGCACGGACCTCACGCCGTTCTGCGTCGAGATCGGCAAGTTCTCCGCCGAGTACCTCGACAACGGTCAGCCCGTCGGTTTCAAGGCGGACATCCGCTACCAGTCGGGCGACGACCTCGCGTCGAACACGTGGAAGCCGTACACGCTGCAGGTCAACCACCCGTTGCGCACCGAAGGCGACCGGCTCTACCTGCTCGGCCACGGGTACACGCCGACGTTCACGGTGACGTTCCCCAACGGCGAGAAGCGCACGCAGGGCATCCAGTGGCTGCCTACCGACCAGCTCACGCTGGCCTCGGAGGGCGCCACGAAGTTCGACCCGCCCGGCATCACGGACTCCGAGACGCGGCGCAAGAACCAGATCGCGGTGACGGGCCTGCTGGCGCCGACGCCGTTGCTGCACGGCAGCATCCTGAACTCGAAGTTCCCGGCGTTGAACAACCCGATGGTCGCCGTCGACGTGTACCGCGGTGATCTCGGTGTGGACGACGGGCGCGGCCAGTCGATCTTCTCGATCGACCAGAAGATGGTCGAGCAGGGGCGGCTGGCGAAGGTCGCGCGCAAGAACCTCGCGCTGGGCGAGGAGATCGTGCTCGACGACGGTACGAAGGTGCGCTTCGACGCCGTGAACGACTGGGTGTCGTTGCAGGTGTCGCACGACCCGACCCAGGGTTACGTGCTGGCGTTCGCCATCCTGATCATCCTCGGCCTGGGGGTCTCGCTGACCGTCAAGCGCCGCAGGGTGTGGGTGCGTGCGACCCGTCTGACCGACGGGCGTACTTTGGTCGAGGTCGGTGGGCTCGCCCGCACTGACCAGGCAGGATACGGCGAGGAGTTCACGCGGCTGGCCCGCGCGGTGCTGAACGAGGAGAAGTCCTGATGCCGGTTGACGAGACCCTCGCGACCTACAGCGACTGGCTGTACCGCAGCGCGCTGGGTGTCTACCTCTTCGCGGTCCTGCTCTACGCGGTCGAGCAGGCCTTCGCCCGCGCGCCGCGCAAGGCGATGGTCGGGGCGGGTGGGCCGGACGTCCTCACCGACGCGCCGAAGAGCGAGCTGACCAGGTCCGAGCGCATCGGCCGCATGGGTGCCGCGATGACGGTCCTCGGCGCGGTGCTGCACCTCGGCTCGCTGGTCATGCGCGGTCTGTCGGCCGGGCGTGCGCCCTGGGGCAACATGTACGAGTACATGTCGCTGCTGTGCCTCGCGGCCGTGGTGACGTGGATCGTGCTGATGGCCAAGTTCCCGATCCGCCGCCTCGGCGCGTTCGTGCTGACACCGATCCTGGTCCTGCTGTTCCTCGGTGGCACCGTGCTCTACGCCGAGTCCGCGCCCGTCCAGCCGGCACTGCGGTCGTACTGGCTGGTGATCCACGTCTCGGTGATCTCGATCTCGTCCGGCATGCTGCTGATCCCCGGCGTGACGTCGATCCTCTACCTGCTCAAGGACACCAACTCCGACCGCTTCCCGAAGCTGCCGTCCGCCGACGTGCTCGACCGCATGTCCTACCGGACCACCGTGCTGGCGTTCCCGCTGTTCACGGCCGGGATCATCCTCGGGGCGATCTGGGCGGAAGCGGCGTGGGGCCGGTTCTGGGGCTGGGACCCGAAGGAGACGGTCGCGTTCGTCTCGTGGGTGGTCTACGCGGCGTATCTGCACGCGCGCGCGACGGCCGGATGGCGTGGCCGCGGGGCCGCTTGGATCAACATCGTGGGCTTCGCCCTGAACGTGTTCAACCTGTTCTTCATCAACTTGGTCACCAGCGGGTTGCATTCGTACGCAGGTCTCTAACGAGTTAGCCCCCAGGTCGATGGAACCGTTGCCGGTTGCGTACCGTCGCAACCTGGGGGTCGGGGAAGTCTCGGTCCCTCTTGCTCAGGGAGGGCCACAGCGGTGACATGGCAACCACCGGGTGAGGAACAGGGCTCCGGCCCGCAGTACGTCGACCCGCAGGCGGCGGCCTACCTCGACCCGCAGCAGTCCGGCCCGCAGCACGTCAGCGGCGGCCAATCAGGCCCGTACAACCTGGCCGGCCAGTCCGGCGCCTACCAGGTTCCCGGTAACGCCTCCGGTCCGTACCCGGTGCCCGGCAACGCGTCGGGTCCGTACCCGGTGCCCGGTTCGCAGTCCGGCGCGTACCAGGTGGGCGGCGGCCAGTCGGGTGCTCATTCGGTGGGCGGCGGCCAGTCGGGCCCCCACCACACCGACAACACCGCGCAGTACGGCCACTTCGCCGGCCAGCAGTACCCGAACAACTTCCCGCAGCAGCAGTACCGCTCGCAGGCGCAGGAAGTCTCGTCGCAGCAGCTGATCAAGAAGGAGAAGCGTCCGCCGACGTCCGGCTGGCGCAAGTCCCTGCACTCGATCACCGGCGGCGCCATCAACCTGGGCGAGAGCCCGGCCGACGTGCGGCGCCGTGAGCTGATCGCGCGGATCAACCAGCCGCTGCGCGGGTGCTACAAGATCGCGATGCTGTCCCTCAAGGGCGGTGTCGGCAAGACCACGACGACCACCACGCTCGGCTCGACGTTCTCGTCGCTGCGCGGTGACCGAGTGGTCGCCGTCGACGCGAACCCCGACCGCGGCACGCTGGCGTTGAAGATCCCGCGGGAGACCACGGCGACTGTGCGTCACCTGCTGCGCGACGCCCCGCGGATCACGAAGTACAGCGACGTGCGCGCGTACACCTCGCAGTCACCCGCACGGCTCGAGGTGCTGGCGTCCGAGCAGGACCCGGCCGTGTCGGAGGCGTTCAGCGAGGACGACTACCGCCGCACGGTGGCGTTGCTGGAGCACTTCTACAACATCGTGCTGACCGACTGCGGCACCGGCTTGATGCACTCCGCCATGAAGGGCGTGCTGGACGAGGCGGACTCGCTGGTCCTGGTGTCGTCCGGCTCGGTCGACGGCGCGCAGACGTCGGCGGCGACGCTCGACTGGCTGGAGGCACACGGCTACCGCGACCTGGTCGCGAAGTCCGTCTGCGTGATCAACTCGGTGCGCCCGAAGTCGGGCAAGGTCGACCTCGACAAGCTCGCCGCGCACTTCCAGCAGCGATGCCGTGCCGTGGTCCGCCTGCCGTTCGACGCGCACCTCGAAGAGGGCGCCGAGATCGCGCTGGACCAGCTCGCGCCGGAGACCCGTCTGGCCTTGCTGGAACTCGCCGCAGTGGTCGCGGACGACTTCCCGCACTCCTGAACGGGTTCTCGACAGTGGCGGAAAGGGGTCCTGGAACCAGGGCCCCTTTTCCGTTCACTCGTCGCGCTTGCGCTGCTCGTCGAGCTTGCGCAGGAACTCCGGGTCGTCGTCGGGCGCGATCACCTTGCGGCCTGGGGTGTACTCCGAGTGCTGCGGGGCGAACGCTCGCCACACGAGCACAGCCACGGTGAGCGCACCGATCACCGCCAGCAGGTAGATCATCGTGTCGCCACCTCCCTTTGCCACGAGATTACCCGCGGCACAGGGGTAATACGGTTTCAGTGGCGAACGGGTTCAGTTGCCTCGGTCGTGAGCTCCGACAGCAGAGCCTTCACCTCGGTCTCACGGAACCTGCGATGTCCTCCAGGGGTGCGGATCGAGCCGATGCGACCTGCGGTGGCCCATCGGGTCACGGTCTTCGGGTCGACCCGGAACAGATTGGCGACTTCCCCAGGCGTCAAGAGCCGCTCGGTGGCTGCAGTCACTCGTCCTCCTCAGATCAGACGTTCCGGTCTGATCGTGGCATCTGACCCATCAGGTACTCGAACGCTTGTTGTTTGGTAAAGAGGTAGTAAGGGACGAGCAGGGCGAACCGGACAGGGTTTGACGGCCGCTGCTTCGCAGACGGCGGCGAGTTCGCCGGGAAGTCGGTCGTCCGGGCCCCGCTTCGCGCCGAATCGCCTTCGGCGGTTGACACGAAGAGGGACCCGGACGACCGACGCGAACTCGCAGCTCAGGCGAGGGCGGCCGAACGGGTGGCTGGTGTAGCTGGATGACTGGTGGGAAGTCGCGGCTGGTGTGGCTGGGTGGTCGGTGGAGTCGCGGCTGGTGTGGCCGGGGGGTCGGTGGAGTCGCGGCTCATGTCGGGACGATCAGGGCGAACCGGACATGTGGGCGCACATGTGCTTGACCTGCTGGTTCGCGAGTTCGCGTCGGTCGCCCGGTTCCCTCTCCGGGGTCAACCGCCGCAGGCGATTCGGGCCGAAGCGGGGGCCGGGTGACCGACTGCCCGGCGAACTCGCCGCCGTCTGCGGAGCAGCGGCCGTGTACCGGCCATATACCCTCTCGCGGGTGGATGCTCTTGATCGGCAGATCATCGCCGCCCTGCGGGCCAACGGACGGGCCACGTACGCCGACCTCGGCAGGCAGGTCGGCCTGTCCGCGTCCGCCGTGCACGAGCGGGTCGGGAAGCTCGAGTCCAGCGGCGTGATCGTCGGCTACCACGCCGTTGTCGACCCCAGTGCGGTCGGACTGGGCGTGACCGCGTTGATCGGCATCCACCCCACCGACATCGCGGACGACAACGAGGTCGCGGTCGCGCTGGCCGAGCTCCACGAGGTCGAGTCCTGCTACCGGGTCGCGGGCGACGAGTCGTTCATCGTGAAGGTCAGGGTGTCGACGGTGGACGACCTGGAGCGTGCTCTCGGGCGGTTGCGGCGCATCCCCGGTGTGGCCCGCACGCGTACGACCGTGGTGCTCTCCACGAGGTTCGAAGGGCGCCCGAACACCGGTGACGAAGAAGGCGACGTAACCTGAACGGGTGCTCGCTCGTGATGTGACGCTCTACGTCCTCGCCCGCCTCGGCCTCGTGGTCGTGGTGATGGGCGCGCTCATGTTGGTGAAGGTTCCTCTGCTGCCCGCCCTCGCCGTGGGCGTTGTCGTGGCGTTGCCGGCCTCGTTGTTCATCTTCAAGGGGCTGCGGCAGCGCGTCGCGGTGGGCTTGGGCGAGCACCAGGCGGCGCGCAAGGCCGAGCGCGACAAGCTGCGCTCCGAACTGCGTGGTGACGAAGGTCCTCTCACCCAGGCATAGGCCGTTCGCGCGGTTATCGTGCCGCTGTGAGTACCTCCGTTGACCGCGTTTGCAGCAGGACCAGGCACTGGGTGTGCGAGGCCGTCGGGATCATCGAGGCGGACGCGAACCGCAGCGCTGACACGCACCTCCTGCGCTACCCGTTGCCGCTCGAGTGGGGCATCGACCTCTATCTGAAGGACGAGTCGACGCACCCCACGGGGTCGTTGAAGCACCGGTTGGCGCGCTCGTTGTTCCTCTACGCGATCTGCAACGGCTGGATCACCGGTGGCACGCCCGTGATCGAGGCCTCCTCCGGTTCGACGGCGGTGTCCGAGGCCTACTTCGCGCGGCTGCTGGGGCTGCCGTTCATCGCGGTGATGCCCCGCTCGACCTCGGCGGAGAAGGTTGCGCTGATCGAACGCCAGGGCGGCAGGTGCCACTTCATCGACGAGCCTTCGGCGCTCTACGACGAGTCGCGCCGGCTGGCCGCCGAGCTCGGTGGCCACTTCATGGACCAGTTCACGCACGCCGAGCGCGCGACGGACTGGCGGGGCAACAACAACATCGCCGAGTCGATCTTCGAGCAGATGAGGCTGGAGCCGTCGCCGGAGCCCGACTGGATCGTCGTCGGCGCGGGCACGGGCGGCACGTCCGCCACGATCGGCCGGTACATCCACTACCAGAAGCTGAACACGCGCCTGGCCGTCGTCGATCCCGAGCACTCGGTCTTCTTCGACGCGTGGCGCGACGGCAACCGCGACCTGGTCGCCACGAGGGGCTCCGGCATCGAGGGCATCGGCCGGCCGCGGGTGGAGCCGTCGTTCATCGGCGAGGTGATCGACCGGATGATCAAGGTGCCGGACGCGGCGTCCGTCGCGACGATCCGGTACGTCGAGGACCTGCTCGGCCGCCGGGTCGGCGGATCCACCGGCACGAATCTCTGGGGAGCGTTCCAGATCGTGGCCGAGATGCGGCAGTCTCGCACTCGCGGGAGTGTGGTGACCCTGTTGTGCGACGGTGGCGAGCGTTACGCGAACACCTACTACGACGACACATGGGTATCGGCACAGGGCATGCACCTCGCCCCGTGCCTCGAACGCCTGAACAACTTCCACCGCACGGGGAACTGGTGACGAGAGCTGTGCGTCACAGCGTGACCTGAGCACCTGAGTCCGCAGGGGGGACGCTGTGTCGTCGCTGTTCACCGACGCGGCCGAGTTGCGCGCGTACGCCGAGTACCTGCGCACCGAGGCCAAAGAGTTCGAGACGATCCGCAAGTACGTCCACGCCACTGCGTGCGACAAGGCGGGCTTCACGGGCCTGCTCTCGTTGCTGCAGCCGGGTGTGGACGTCGTGCGGGCGCTGTTCGACGAGTCGCTCGACTTCGGCAAGTCGAAGCTCGAGGGCACGGCCACGGCGGTGGACGCGACGGCGAAGGTCTACGAGGACATCGACGCCGTCCAGCGGCGCATCTTCGACGGGTTGCTGAAGTGACGACGGCCTACCAGTCCCCGCGCCCGGTCGCCGCGTCCCTCAAACAGCCCGAGGTCGACACGGCGTCGCTCAACGACGTCCTGCGCGACCAGGGCTGGGGCGTCCAGGCGGTGAACTGGGTGTTCGAGGCGGTGACCGGCGAGAGCCTGGTCGCGGCGATCATCACGCCGATCACCGGCGACTGGTCGAAGATCCGTGCCGACGGCGACGCGTGGCGCATGGTCGGCAACGCCATGAACGACGTCTCGTACAACCTCACCGACGCCGTGGGCAAGGTGCGCGACCACTGGGACGGCGACGCCGCCCGCGCCCACGAGAAGTACATCGCGCTCGGCTGGAAGGCCGGACTCCTCGCCGAGATGGGCGTGGCCCAGCTGATCGCGAAGGGCTTCGACACCGTCGCGTCCGGCGCAGAGGCCCTCGGCAAGCAGGCCGCGCGCCTGCTGGACTACCTGGTCAACAAGCTGCTGGAAGCCGCCGCCACCGTCTGGATCCCGGTGGCCGGCTGGATCAAGGCCGCCGAGATGGTCTGGAACGCGTACCAGATCTACCGGCGCGTCATGGACATCATCGACACGGTCCAGAAGCTCATCTCCGACGTGAAGGCGCTCTTCGACGCCGTCGGCCGCGTCTTCTCCGCCATCGGCAAGCTGAAGGACGCCGACTCCCTGGCCGAGGCCATGAACGCCACCCAGGAAGTGGCCGAGGCCGGCCGCGACGTCCGCAACGCGGTGAACGACATCCACGACGACTTCTCGTCCATCAAGGAGTCGGCCACCGAGATCGCCGACCGCGGCAACGACATCGGCTCGAAGGTCCGCGAGGTCTACACCCCGCCAGGCGGCACGGAGGACACCAAACCCGCCGCCGTCTCCGCGGTGGCACCCGGCGGCGCGCCGGCAGCGGCCCCGCCGGCCCTGCCCTCCTCCCCGGACGCTCCGACCACCACCCACGCGGCAACCGCGGCGGGGCCCGCCGCGTCGGCACCACCCTCGCTGGGCGGAGGCGGCGGTGGCGTTCCGACCGCCATGCCCGGCTCCGGCTCGGGCGGCGCTCCGTCCGGCGGTCACTCCGGCTCGCCCGGTGCCCCGATGCGCCCGGACACCACGCACGCGGCAGGCGCGGCCCCCGCCGCGGCCCCGCCGTCGTCCCACCAGACCCCCATGGGCGGCGCGATGCCGATGGGAGCCCCGATGGCCCCCGGCGCGGGCGGCGGCGACCAGACCAGGAGCTCCGGCTCCCGTCCCGGCGCGGGCGGCGTCCCGGCGTTCCCCAGCGCGGGCAGCCCGACCGGCACCCCCAAGCCCACCGGCCTGCCCACGCCTCCCGGCCACGGCTCAGGTCTCCCCACCCCGCCCAACCAGGGAACGCCGCCCGCCGGCACCCGTCCCGGTTCGGGCCTGCCCACGCCGCCGTCCGGCCCCGGCACGTCGGGCAGCCACCCGACGCCCGGTTCGGGCACGCACCCGACGCCCGGCTCGGGCTTGCACTCGACTCCGGGCTCCGGCTCGCACTCGACCCCGGGTTCGCACCCGACTCTGGGCTCCGGTTCGCAACCGGCTCCGGGTTCCGCGGGAACGCACCCCGGTGGTGCGGGCCTGCCGACCCCGCCGAACTCGGGCGCCCCCGGTACTCACCCGACGCCCGGCGGCGCAGGCGGCCTCCCGACGCCACCCGAACCCCCGAGCGCCAGCTCCGGCATGACAACGGCCCCGCCTCCCACCAACACCGGCGGCGGTCTCCCGTCGCCTCCCGGCCACCCGGCCCCGAGCGCGGGTGGCGGCTTGCCTTCGCCTCCCGGACATCCGGCTCCCAGTGCGGGTGGCGGTCTGCCTTCGCCTCCCGGACACCCGAGCCCCACCACGGGCGCGGATCACTCGACGCCGTCCGGCACCACGCCGAGCGACTCGTCGCCCTCGCGCCCCCACGACGGCGGCACGCCGGCCGGTGGCGGTCTGCCTTCGCCTCCCGGACACCCGAGCCCCACGACGGGCGCGGATCACTCGACGCCGTTCGGCACCACGCCGAGCGACTCGTCGCCCTCGCGCCCCCACGACGGCGGCACACCGGCCGACGGCGGCACGCGTCCCCACGACACCACGCCCAACGGGTCGACGGACACCAAGCCGCACGACGCACCGGACAGCACCAAGCCACACGACACCGACCCGAAGCCCCACGACGCTGACGCCAAGCCGCACGACACCGACCCGAAGCCACACGACGCTGACGCCAAGCCCCACGACAGCGACCCGAAGCCACACGACGGCGACGCCAAGCCCCACGACACCGACACCCGCCCCGACGACACGAAGCCGCACGACACCGACGCGAGCGGCGCCGAAGACGTCCGGCCCGCCGACCCCCAGCCCGGCCAGGACAACACCCCGGCGGGCCACGACACGGACCCCAAGCCCGGCAACGACGACGCCACCCCCGGACACAACGGCGACGGCGACGGCGGCAGCACCCCGCCGCACACCGGCCCGGACCTCAAGGGCCACTTCGACGCCGCCGCGATGGCCGCGCAGGGCCAGGGCTACCAGCACCAGCTGGACCAGATCCTGCCCAACCCGGCCGACCGCGACCGCTACGTCGAGCTGAGCCAGAAGCTGTCCACCGACCTGAGCGCGGACGAGGCCCGGCACGTGGCCGACGTCCGCAACCAGATCAAGGTCGACACCGGCGACATCGTCACCAAGGCCCTCAACCAGAGCGCCCTCAGCACCTACCTGCCCGACCAGCCGCACGCGCCCGGCAGCCAGAAGGAGACCTGGCAGAACCAGATGGGCGGCTCGGTCGCCCGCGGCCAGGACGTGGTCGACGTCAACACCCCGCAGGGCCTGCGGGACGGCCTCGCGCTCGACGACAAGGGCAAGGGCTGGACGCCCATCCCCGAGGGCGCGCCGAACGCGATGCAGCTCCGCTACGAGGTCACCGACCAGAACGCGGGCGCGCACAACGTGCCGTTCGGCGGGCCGAAGAAGGACGTGCCCGACTACAACATGGTCGGACCGCACCCTGAGGGCGCGTACCAGTCGCCGCAGGAGCAGGCGCACTACGAGGCGTCGCAGCAGCAGATGGCGGCGGCCGGCGGGTCGACCAAGGTCTACGACGGCTACGACCCGTTCACCGGCACCGGGTACACGATGGGCGGGATGCCGGAGTGGCGCGTCGACGGCGGCACACCGTTGCCCGATCGTGCCGAGATCTGGCAGGTCAACGCGGACGGAACTGAGAAACTGCACGCCGTGTACGACCGCAAGTTCGGCTGGACGAAGCTCTGATGACCTACTACTCCCAGGAGATGGCCGAGTACCGCGGCGAGGTCTACTTCGCGGGCAGCGAGGGGAACGACGTCTGGATCCGCAAGATCCCGGGCGTCACCTACGCCAACGCCGAAGGCTTCCAGACCTACGGCAACCGCGAGCTCAAGACGGTGGCCGTCGCGGACCTCGACGCCTGGTACCGCGAGACGATGAAGGCCACCTGGCGCGGGCAGCCGTTCAACATCATCAGATCGGACGGCGGCAAGGCTGAGGCCGGGTACGCGGGCGGCGAGTACGTGTGGGCCGCGCAGAACGGGCTCGAAGGCGACCAGTACAACGGCTACACGGCCACGCTCGACGTCGACGAGCTCACAGACGTGCAGGTCGACCGCACCGATTTCCTGGCGCGGTGGAAGGAGAAGAACCCGGGATGAGCACCCCTCAGGCCGTGCGCAAGGCGGCCGGCATCGGGCCGGAGACGATCCTGCAGAAGATCGTCCACCCCGCGATCGCGCAGCTCTACCTGGGCAACGTCGTGGTGCCCGGCAAGTTCGAGCCGCACCGGGCCGCCGGGTTCGTGACGCGCGGGCAGGACTTCCCGCAGGGCACCTCCGACCAGTTCGCGGAGGTCTTCGGCGTCGACAAGGTCGCGGACTGGCCGAAGGGCACGCAGTACCTGCTGCGCTTCCTGGCCCACACCACCGAGCTCTTCGACACGAGCTTCGGCGGCCCGACGCTCGACGGCGCGCGGAAGATGGGCACCACCCGCGTCTACCCGCTCCCGTTCACCGGCACGGGGTACACGCCGAGCGCCAACCCCGTCCCCGAGTACGTCATGGAGCTCGCGGAACTCCCAGCGGGCACGGAACTCTGGCGCTTCGAGCCGGACGGCACCGGCCGCAGCGTCGGCAAGTACGTCAACCGGCAGACCGGCTGGATCCCGACCGGTGACGTCGGCTTCGGTCCCGGGAAGTACTGGCAGGCACCGGTTCCGCACCGGCCGACCGTCCGTCGTGGACTGATCGGCAGGTACCGGGGCCAGGACTTCGACGTCGACTTCGGGCCCGCACCCGGATCGGTCCTCCTGCACCCGCTCGCCGGGCAGCCCGCGCCGCCGGACTTCACCGAGGAGGGCGGCGTCCAGTTCCTGGAGGTGCCGGACGCGGTCGTCGAGGACCTCCAGCTCGTCCGGACGCTCTGCACTTACCGGGGCGCGGAGTTCGAGATCATCGGCGTTCTCGGCGAGCAGGCCGTGCTGCACTTCGTCGGCGAGAACTGCGAAACGGCGCAGCGGCTCGGTCTGTCCGAAGTAGACTTCCGGCAGTGGCGCACCCTCGCTCAGCGCAACGAGGTGAGTGACATCCGCGGTGACGCCAGGCCGATCCAGCGCGGGCTCTTCGCGAGGGAGAACTGAGATGACCACCCCGAACGACAGCTGGAAGTCCGCGGAGCTGCGAGCGGCCGAGGCGCAGGTCGACGCGCGCTTCAAGGAGGCGCAGGACCTCGCGAACCGCCTCAAGGAAACGCCGCTGCCGCCCGTCCCGCCCGTCGACTTCAAGGCGATCGCCCAGCAGGTCGAACGGGCCGCGCAGGAACGGGACGCGCCCGAACAGCTCAAAGCGTTGAAGCGCAAGGTGGACGCGGGCGAGTTCACCTGGGAGGACGTCGTCTCCGGCAAGGCCGCGCAGGATCCCGACGTGCAGGCCATGCAGCAGGAGAACGTCAACAAGATGAAGCAGGCGTTCCAGATGCTGCAGGAGGGCATGACCGCCGACGAGATCATGGAGGCGCAGCGGCCGCGCAGGGACGGGGACGACGGTGACCAGCTCGACCCCGACATCTTCACGGAGGACAAGTGGTGATGACGGCCTGGCGGACACCGGACGTTCTCGCGGCGGAGGACTTCTTGAAGAGCGCGGTCGCCGAGGCGGACCGCGCGATGCGGACCGCCCAGCAGAATCTCAGGGGCAAGGAACCGTCCACCGAGGACATCCGCAGGGTGATGCAGTTCGCCAAGTCCAGCGATGCCTCACCGGCGATGCGTCAGCTCGCGGACCGCATCGCCCGCGGTGCGGGCCTGAGCTGGCGTCAGGTCCTCACCGGCGAGGCGGCCCACGACCCGCTGGTGCGCCAGGCACTCGACGCCGACCGCGCCAGGCTGGACGAGCTGATCAAGGGCGAGACGGCCCCGCCGCCACCCCCGCGCAGGCCCGCCCGAACGGACGACGACGAGCCCGTGCAGTTCACCGAGGACGCCTGGTGACCGGACTCAGTCCAGCACCAGACCGGCGCTGACCAGCACGGCCCAGGCCAGCATCGCGATCCCGGTGAACTGCAGCACCGGGATCAGGTCACGGCCGCCACGTCCGGCGGCCACCCGCCGCACGGCAGGGAGCAGCACCGGCGCCGCGAGGAACCCGAGCAGCGCGTACGGCACCCGCACGGTCATCCCCAGCGCGATCAGGAACGGCACGGCCACCAGCGCCAGGTACAGCCTGCGCGTGTCCTTGTCGCCCAGCACCACGGCCAGGGTCCGCTTGCCCGACACGGCGTCGGTCGGGATGTCGCGCAGGTTGTTCGCCACCAGCACCGCGGCCGAGATCGACCCCATCGCGATGGACGCCCCGATGCCGATGCCGGTGATCTCACCGGTCTGCACGTACAACGTGCCCAGCACCGCGGCCGGGCCGAAGAAGAGGAACACCGCGATCTCGCCGAGGCCCGCGTAGCCGTACGGACGCTTGCCGCCCGTGTAGAACCACGCCCCGAGCATGCACACGGCACCGAACCCGAGCAGCCACCAGTACCCGGACAACACGACCAGCACGACACCGGCCACCGCACCTACGCCGAGCGAGATGAACGCCGCCAGCCGCACCTTCGACGCCTCGGCCGCACCCGACCCGGTCAGGCGGAACGGCCCCACCCGGTTGTCGTCCGTGCCGCGGATGCCGTCGGAGTAGTCGTTCGCGTAGTTCACGCCGACCTGGAACGCCACCGAGACGATCAGCGCGAGCACCGTGTAGAGCACGTTGAACTCGTCGATGTGGTGCGCCGCAGCGGCTCCCACGACCACCGGTGCGATCGAGTTCGGCAGCGTGCGCGGGCGGGTCCCCTGGATCCACTGGACGACTGAGGCCATGCCCCACATCCTCCGGTATGGCTCCTGAGGACCCGCCAAGGGGTGTATCAGCAGGCAGTGGCGCCTGAGACGCCCGCCACGTACGCCTTCGCGATGTGCTTGCCGGACGCGATGCGGTACCAGACGTTCGACGTGCCCTGCGTGCCCGACACCGACTCGCCCGTGAGCTGGCACGTCACCCTGACCTGCGCGTAGTTCGCGGCCAGACCCACCTGCGACGACGACGAGTTCGCGCCGCTGCGGACGTTCACCGTGCCGTTCGCGGCGGCGGTGCGGACCGTCCCGACAGGACCGGAACCGGTCCACAGGTACGTCACGGTCACCCAGGAGTTCGTGGTCAGCTTGAGACCGTCCCAGAAGGTGCCGTCGGCGAGGTCGATGCCCGCCGGGTTGGCGACCTCGCGCCCGAACTGGTCCTTGCCGCCGTTGTAGTTGTTCTCGTACGCGGCCTGCGCCTCGGGCTTGCCCTGCGGCAGGTCCTTCCACATCTCACGGGTCGCGGACGGGTTCCAGTAGTCGTCCTTGGTGTTCCACGGGCCGACGTCCCACACGGGCGCCCATTCGCAACGGCCGTTCGACGCGCACACCTGCACGCTGTAGTTGCCGGAGTTCTTGGCCGCCAGGCCACGCCGCGACGGCAGTGCCACGAAGTGGTCGCGCGAACGGATCACGTGCCCGTTCGCCGTGGTGCCACCGACGAGGCCCTCCCGCGTCGCGTACACGCGGTACGAACGTCCAGCCGCCGCAACGGAAACGTCGTCCGCGGCCACGGTCGCGGGCACCTGCGTCGCGGTCAGCTTCACACGCGATGCTTTGCCACTGCTCAAAACCACGCGGGTCTCGATGGTGGACGTGGTCACCGGCAACGTCGCCGGCGCCTCCAGCCACTCGGTCCACTGACCGTCCGCACGCAGGCCGCGCACGTCGACGACACCATCGCCGGTCACCGCCGCCGTGACCGCGTTGGCGGGCTGGGCGAGTCTGTGCGAGCCGAGCTCGATCAGACCCGTGGGCGGGGAACCACCCCACGTGACGGCACGACCGCTGACGTCGGCGGTCCACTCGTTCGAGGCCGGGGCCGCCTGGGCGGGAGACGCCAGTCCGGCCACCAGAGCGGCGCCCGCGACCAGCGGTATCAGGTAGCGCATGAAGAAACCCCCATCGCTAACGCGCACGGCTAGGTTTCCGCACGCTTCGCGGCGAGGGTTGTCCTCAGCGGTAAAGGTTCACCTAAAGAGGTCGACAACAGCCGTTCGGTCGACTTTGCCGGGCCCGCGCAACGGCAGCTCGTGCACGAACCGCACCAGCTTCGGCGCCGCCGCCCGTCCCACGGCCTCGACGACCGCGGCCCTCAGCTCGTCGACCGAAGGCTCCACCCCGCGCGCGACGACGGCAGCGGCCACGACCTGGCCCCACTCGTCGTCCGGCACGCCGACCACGCACGCCTCCAGCACGCCCGTGACGGTCGCCAGAGCCCGTTCCACCAGCACCGGAGGGACCTTCTCACCGCCCGTGACGATCACGTCGTCCGCGCGTCCCAGCACCTCCAGCCGCCCGTCGCGCAGCCGTCCGAGATCCCCGGTGCGGAACCACTCGCCGAACGGCTCCGGGTTGCCGCGATAGCCCAGCGCCAGCACCGGCCCGCTGATCTCGATCAGGTCGTCGGTGCGCAACGAGACGTTCCGCAACGGTTCGCCGTCGTACACGCACCCGCCCGACGTCTCGCTCATGCCGTACGTCGTGACGACCTGCACGCCCAGAGCGCGCGCCTGCTGCAACAGCGTCGGCGGGGTGGCGGCCCCGCCGATCAGCACGCCGTCGAACTGCCGCAGCGCCTCCAGGCCCGGCCCCTCGCCCACGACGAGCCGGGAGAGCTGGGTCGGCACGAGCGCCGTGTAGTGGCGTCCCGGCTGGGCCAGCACCGGCCGTGCGGCCTGCGCGAAACCCATGGCGCGGAAGCCCTTCGACATGTCGAGCACGCCGGGTGTGGTGCCGGCGACGATCGACCGCACCAGCACCTGCGCGCCGGCGATGTGGCCGGTCGGCAACGCCAGCAGCCACGTGCCGGGCCCGCCCAGCCGCTCGTGGGTGGCCTCCGCGGACGTCGTCAGCGCGTCCGCGTCGAGCAGCACGGTCTTCGGCTCGCCGGTCGACCCGGAGGTCGGCACGCCGAGCACGGCACGCTTCTCCCAGCCGTCGAGCGGGCCGTCGACCAGGGGTTCGCCACCGGCCAGCGCCGCGCGCAGTTCGTCGAGCATGGGCACCTGCTCAGAAGTAGTACGGGTAGTTCGACCAGTCCGGGGCGCGCTTCTCCAGGAACGAGTCGCGGCCCTCGACCGCCTCGTCGGTCATGTACGCGAGCCGCGTCGTCTCGCCGGCGAAGATCTGCTGTCCGACCAGACCGTCGTCGATCAGGTTGAACGCGTACTTCAGCATCCGCTGGGCGGTCGGCGACTTGCCGTTGATCTCGCGCGCCCACTGCAGCGCCGTGGTCTCCAGCTCGGCGTGCGGCACGACCTCGTTGACCGCGCCCATCTTGTACATGTCCTCGGCGGAGTACGTGCGGCCGAGGAAGAAGATCTCGCGGGCGAACTTCTGCCCGACCTGCCGGGCGAGGTAGGCCGACCCGTAGCCGCCGTCGAACGAGCCGACGTCCGCGTCGGTCTGCTTGAACTTGGCGTGCTCGGCGCTCGCGATCGTGAGGTCGCACACCACGTGCAGGCTGTGCCCGCCGCCCGCGGCCCAGCCGGGCACGACGGCGATGACGACCTTCGGCATGAACCTGATCAGCCGCTGGCACTCCAGGATGTGCAACCGGCCCGCGCGCGCCGGGTCGACGCTCTCGGCCGTCTCACCGGAGGCGTACTGGTAGCCGCTGCGGCCACGAATCCGCTGGTCACCACCACTGCAGAAGGCCCAGCCGCCGTCCTTGGGACTCGGGCCGTTGCCGGTCAGCAGCACGCATCCGACGTCGGACGACATCCGCGCGTGGTCCAGTGCCCGGTACAGCTCGTCCACCGTGTGCGGCCGGAACGCGTTGCGCACCTCGGGCCGGTTGAACGCGATGCGGACGGTGCCCTGGTCGAGCGCGCGGTGGTACGTGATGTCGGTGAAGACGAAGCCCTCGATCGGCTTCCACAACGACGGGTCGAAGAGCTCCTGATCTGCCACGGACCAGACTCTAGTGCCGCGACCGGCAACCTTCGCCGCGCCTTCCGGCGTTCAGCAGGGCGCCTCGCGGCACCGGCCCCACGCCCGAATCCAACCAGGATGAGGACGTGGGGCCGGCACCGCGATGCACCCGTCTGAACGCCGAAATACGGGGCAAAGGCTGCCGGTCGCGGCACTGGGCTTTCGCTCCTGAGACCAGCGGGTGACCTCTCAGCGCGGTCCGGTGACAATTGGGGGATGAACCCGTCCACGACGCAGGCGAGGGTGATCGTCGACGAACTGGTGCGCAACGGCGTGCGTCACGCCGTCCTGTGCCCCGGTTCGCGCAACGCCCCGCTGTCGTTCGCGCTGCACCAGGCCGAGCAGAAGGGCCTGCTCACGGTGCACGTGCGCATCGACGAGCGCAGCGGCGGATTCCTCGCTCTGGGACTCGCGAAGACCGGTGAGCCGGCCGTGGTGACGTGCACGAGCGGCACCGCCGTGGTGAACCTGCACCCCGCCGTCGTCGAGGCGCAGCTGACGAACGTGCCGCTGATCGCGCTGACCGCGGACCGCCCGGTCGACCTCTACCGCACCGGCTCCAGCCAGACGATCAACCAGCACGACGTGCTCGGCATCCCGACGCTGCACATGCCGGAGGGCGCCGGTGAGGCCGTGACGCGGTCGTTGATCTGCCGCGCCATCGCCACGGACGGCCCGTCGCACGTCAACGTGCCTTTCCGGCCGCCGCTGACGCCGTCCGACGAGCTGTGGCCCTCCTCTGGCCGAGGCGCGTGGACGGAGACGGACCGCACGTTCACCGTCGAGACCCGGCCCTCCTCGCTGCCCGCCCGCACGCTGGTGCTGCTCGGTGACGACCGCCCGGAACGGCTGCTGAAGGCCTCGCGGCTCGGCTGGCCGGTGATCGCCGAGCCGACCGCGCCCGGTGGCCTGCGCCACGGGTCGTTGCTGCTCAACGCGGGCCTGCCGGAGCACCTGCGGCCCGACGCGGTGCTCGTCGTCGGTCGCGTCACCCTGTCGAGGGGGCAGCAGGCCGTGCTTGGAGCCACTCCAATCGTGCACGCCGTGGGTGACCAGGCCCAGTGGCCGGACGTCCCGTTCACCGCCACGCGAGCCTCCACCTGGCTGCCCGAGCCCGCCGCGCCCGACGGCGAGTGGCTGCAGGCGTGGCAGAGCGCGGTGAAGAGCGTCAGCGTGGCCGTCGACGACCTGCTGGACGCCGCGCCGTGGCCGACCGGCCTGCACGTCGCGCGCGACCTGATGCAGTCGATGCCGTCCGGATCGCTGCTGTTCGTGGGCTCGTCCAACCCGATCCGCGACGTCGACTTCGCGTCCGAACGCCGGTCGGACGTCGTCGTGCACGCCAACCGCGGTGCCGCCGGCATCGACGGGAGCGTTTCCACGGCCATCGGGCTCGCCTGGCAGCACGAGGGCCCCGCGTACGCGCTGATGGGCGACCTGACGTTCCTGCACGACAGCAACGGCCTGCTCGCCGACCGCCTGCCGGACCTCACGATCGTCGTGCTCAACGACGACGGGGGCGGGATCTTCTCGTTGCTGGAACAGGGCGCTCCGGAGTACGGCGGAAGTTTCGAACGGATTTTCGGCACCCCGCACGGAACTGATCTGGCCGCTTTGTGCGCGGGATACCGAATTCCGCACTCCACAGTGGACGATCAGGAGGAGTTCCGTAGCGCGGTTGCGGCACCCCAGGGCCTCCAAGTGGTCGAAGTGCAGGCAAAACGCGACGAGCTGCGGGAATTGCACCAGCGTCTCAAGGCGACTGTGTCAAACGTTTTCACCAGATAGGAAACATACGTAAGTCGGTGGCTGGTTCTTGATCGTCTGGTTAGCGTCCGCCGCATGTCGATCAGAACCAAGGCGACGGCCGCGGTGGCGTCCGCGGCCGCGATGACGCTCTTCGCGGGGGCGGCGCTGGCGGCGTCTCCTGGCGCTCCCGGCGTCGGTGACCCGTACTTCCCGACCTACGGGAACGGCGGGTACGACGTCTCCCACTACGACATCAGGCTCAACTACAACCCGAACGGCGACCAGCTCTCGGGCACGACGACGATCCTGGCCAAGGCCACGCAGGACCTCACGCAGTTCAACCTGGACTTCCTGCTCAAGGTGAAGTCGGTCCGGGTCAACAACGCGCCGGCCTCGTTCGTCTCCGACGACGGCGAGCTCACGCTCACCCCGCGCGGCGGCGTCCGCAAGGGACAGGACCTGACGATCGTCGTCACGTACGCCGACTCGCCCTCCACCGTGAAGGACCGCAACGGCTACACGGCGTGGACGAAGACCCCCGACGGCGCCCTGGCCATCGGTGAGCCGGAGATCTCGGCGTGGTGGTACCCGGCCAACGACCACCCGACCGACAAGGCCACCTTCGACGTCAACGTCGCCGTCCCGAACGGCGTCGAGGCGATCTCGAACGGCACGTTCGTCGGCCAGACCCGCCAGATCAACGGCTACACCCGCTGGAACTGGCGCAGCACCAAGCCGCAGGCGACGTACCTGACGTTCCTGACCATCGGCCAGTTCGAGATCCGCCAGTCGACCACCCCGTCGGGCCAGCCGTCGTTCAACGCCTACTCCGAGCGCCTCGGCGAACACACCGACGCGGCCAAGGCGAGCGTCGAGCGCACGCCCGAGGTCACCGAGTTCCTGGCGGACAACTTCGGCCCGTACCCGTTCGAAGCGCAGGGTGGCGTCGTGACGCCGGACCTCGGCTACGCGCTGGAGAACCAGACCCGCTCGAACTACGACGACGCGTTCTTCCGGCGCGGCGCCAACACCTACGTCGTCGCGCACGAGGTCGCCCACCAGTGGTTCGGCGACTCCGTGTCGGTCCACCACTGGAAGGACATCTGGCTGAACGAGGGCTTCGCCTCCTACGCCGAGTTCCTGTGGTCCGAGCACGTCGGTGAGGGCACGGCACAGGAGAACGCCGACTTCACCTACGACTCGTACCCGGCTGACAGCGAGTTCTGGAACGTGCTGCCCGGCGACCCCGGTGCGGCGAACGTGTTCGACGGCGCCGTCTACGACCGCGGTGCACTGGCCGTCCACGCCCTGCGCGTGGCCGTCGGGGACGAGAAGTTCTTCGAGATTCTGAAGACCTGGGCCGCGGAGAAGAAGTACTCGGACGCCACCGTCGAGGAGTTCATCGCACTGGCGGAGCGGATCTCCGGTCAGCAGCTCGACCAGCTCTTCCAGACGTGGCTGTTCACCAAGGGCAAGCCGGCGCAGGCCCCTGGTCGTTCGGCCGACGTGGCGTCGAAGACGCTGTCGGTCACCGCGGAGCCGAAGTCGCGCGCCAAGATCCAGCTGACGCACGAACTGCTGGACGCCCACAAGTAACTCGCTCCTTCAACGAGCCGTGCAACCCGCTTCGGTGGGTTGCACGGCTCGTGACGTACAGCCCTGGATCGGGTGCTGTTCCTTAGTTCAAACGGGTGTAAGTAGTCGTACTGATCCGCTCCCCGGCCGGCTTGGTTTACGGTCAAACGGTAGATCGCAGTGCACGTGGGGGAGTGAACCTGTGACCGGTGAGAGCAGCGCACAGGAAAGCGCCCAGGCCTATGCCTTGGAGCGCTACTACGCACAGTTCGGCGGCCCCTTGATGGGCATCATGACCGGTGGCGTCAGTACGATCATGGCTGCGGCCAAGTCGGTGCAAGCCGCCTCCGAGGCGGGCGCGCTCCAGCACGACCCGGAGGCCGTCGACAGCGCGATCAAGAAGTTGGAAGACTTCGAGGCCGTGCTGGGCAAGATTCAGCGAAAAGCTGGGCGACTTGCGACCAAGACCCCGTTGGGAGGGGGCTACGCCGATCAAATCGGCAAGATCAACGAGAGGATCGGCGAGGCGGTCAGATCCGAGGTAATTCCTGATCTGATCAATGCGATCGGTGAGCTCAAGGCCCAGCTGGACAAGAGCCGCAAGTCCTACCGGAACGTGGAAGAGAGCACCTCCGGCACGCTCGAGCAACTCTGACAGGAAGTCATGAACCACGCGCGTATCGCTATTGTCGGCCTTGCTCTGCTCGCCGCTGCCTGTACGAGTGGGAAAACCACAGGTGAGGCCAAGCCTGGTAGCGCAAGTGAGATTCCGACCAGTACCTCGTCCGCCGCGACGGAGGACACCAAGCTCGCTTCCGTGAAGCCTTGTGAATTGATCAACGGCAGCGAGGCGACCGACCTGAGCATCAAGTCGCCGACGCCCGAGCGATCCCTTGGCGCGGAAACCTGCGAATGGACTGGCGCTGGAAGCAGTGGCCTCACGGTCGCTGTTGAGCCGAAGCAGGGCGTGGGCGACTTCAACTACGAAGGCGACGTCAAGCTTCCCTCGAAATTCGGGAAGTACGACGGCTTCACAGTGGCTGGCGCGAAGAAGTCCCCTGGCGTGTGCCACGCGCTGATCTCGATCAGTACGTCGTCGAGCGTGCAGATCATCGCAAGTGCCGGTGCTACGGCCACCGATACGGCAAAGGCCTGCGAGATGGCCAAGAAGTCGGCTGACTTCGTCGCCGCCAAGCTGCCTTGATCTGAGCTGTTCAGTCTTGAGGGGAATGATCGATGGCGTACGACAGACCGCAGGTTCCGCAGCCGAACGCGAACTATCCGGGACACAGCCACGCCGCCATGCACAAGCAGGCGATGGACGGCAACGAGCCCGGTTTGGCAGGTGAGATCGCAGCCGAGTGGAAGTCGATCTCAAGCGATCTGGTCGACGTCGCCGTCGGGCTCAACACCGTGGTCAACGGTCTGCGTGCTGGCTGGACGGGTTCTGCGGGGGCGGCGGCCTCCCAAGCGCTGACGAAGGTCGGAAACTTCACCGACCAGCTGTCCTCGTCGTTCTCGGCGACGAGCGGTGTGATCAACCGGCAGGTCGAGGCCGCGGAGTCGACGAAGAACAAGTTCCCCAAGGAAGTGCCGTTCGATCCGCAGCAGATGCTGAAGGACGCGGCGACCAGCTTGAACCCGTTCAAGATGGCTGCGGCGCCGTTCGAGATGATGGCGCAGCGCGAGAAGTCGCAGGCCGCCAAGCAGGAGGCCGAGCGGGTCATGCAGGAGCGGGACCACTCGCTCGCCGCAGCGGCCGCGGGGATGCCCACGTTCGAGGAAGCCCCGCAGTTGCCCAATGGCGACCAGGGCGTCACGACGACGAGCAGCACGACGTACGCGCACACCACGAACTCCGTGAATCCGCCTGCCCAGTTCGGAAATCCTGGTGTCGGCAACCCGGCTGTCGGCACTCCAGGTGTCGGTACTCCCGGCACCGGCAACCTGGGCAGCCCCGGGCTGAACACCGGCACCACCAACACCTCGTGGGCCGCTCCGCCGGTCACCCGGCCCAACCCGCAGGGGAACAACCAGCTTCCCAACGGCGGCGGTAACCCGAGCAAGCCGTTCATGCCCGGTCCCGGCCCGATCCCACCCGGCCTCAGGCCGAACGACCCGCGCGCTGCCGGGCGTGGCGGAGGAGGCCGTGGTGCACAAATCGCCGGTGGCGCAGGCGGTCGCGGCGCAGGCGGATTCGGTGCTGGAAGTGCTGGAGGCGCCGGTTCGGCGGCAGGACGCGGCAGCTTTGGGCCCTCGAATCCCGGTGGTGCCGCTGGAGTCACCCACGGTCCGGAAGGGACCGCGCGTGGTGGCAATGCGGCATCCGCGGGCCGGGCCGGTGCAACGGGTCCTGTCGGCGCGGGCGGTGCGGGCGCTGGTGCGGGCAACGGCGAGGAAGACAAGGAACACAAGTCGAACTACCTCGTGCCCACGGACGAGTACTTCGACGACGACCGGATGGTCGCGCCGCCGGTGATCGGCGGCTGACGCGTAAGTCGGTGGCCGACGAAGCCGGTGACGAGCACGATCAAGGCGTGAACTCTCGTGTCGCGCTCGTCACCGGTGCCGGCTCCGGAATCGGCGCTGGAACAGCCAAAGCTCTTGCAGCCCAGGGTCATCACGTCGCCGTGGTCGACCTGAACGATCGTGCGCACACCGTGGTCGAAGAGATCACCGAGTCCGGGGGAACGGCCCTGGCGGTGCTCGCGGACATCAGCGACCCTGAGGCCGTGACCAGAGCCGTCGACGAGGTCACGGCGAACCTGGGCCCGGTGGAGATCCTGGTCAACAACGCCGGCTTCGCGAGGGACAACATGGTCCTCGACATGCCGCTGGCCGACTGGGACGCCGTGATGAACACCCACCTGCGCGGCAGCTTCCTGATGCTCAAGGCCACCGCGCCGGCCATGCGCGAGGCGGGCTGGGGCCGCATCGTCAACATCTCCAGCATCTCCGCCCTGGTGGACGACGACCGCGCCAACTACGTCGCCGCCAAGGCGGGCCTGGAGGGCTTCACCCGAGCCACGGCCCTCGACCTCGCGCCGTTCGGCATCACCGTGAACGCCATCGGCCCCGGCGTGGTGGTGACCGAGATGACCAAGGTGTCCGCCGCCCGTGCGGGCCGCACCCTCGACGAACACATCGAGGCGCAACGGAAGTCGATCCCGCGAGGCCGCGTCGGCACACCACATGACATCGCGCGCGCGGTGCTGTTCTTCGCGGCGGAAGACGCGGACTACGTGACGGGCCAGGTCATCTACGTCAGCGGAGGGCCGCACGGCTGATCCGTTTTCACCCGAACGAGGCCGTATCGTGGAACAACTTCAAGCCATAACTTCGGTGGATGGCCCAAAGCACCCCATCCACCGCGTACAGCCGGGATCTAGGCGATGAGCTGCGGCGATTGCGCGAGACCTGCACCGATCTCAAGGGGCACGAGGTGGCCGCCCGCCTCGGCTGGGACCCCAGCAAGGTGTCGACCATCGAGCACGGCAAGGCCCGGCCCAGCGAGATCGACCTGGTCCAGTTCCTGACGATGTGCGGCAAGGACATCGACTACTTCGAGGACTTCAAACGGCGCTACCGCAACGCCTTCGAGGAGTACATCGTCCAGGTCCCGGACAACGTGCGGACGCTCGCGATGGCGGAGTCAACCGCCACGTCGATGTTCAACTACGACACGTTGACGGTTCCTGGTCTCGTTCAGACGGAGCGGTACGCCGACGCGCTGTACCGCGCGGCCGGCGTCGCTGTTCAGGAGCGGATCCCGGCGCTCGTGCAGGCTCGAATGGATCGCCAGGCGGTCCTGAGGCGACACGATCGGCCGGATTGCTTGTTCTACATCCATGAGCTAGCGCTCCGACAGCAGGTCGGTGACGCTCAGATCATGGAGGACCAGTACCTCCAGCTGTTGTTCAACGCGCACATCATCCGAATCGTGTCCGCCGACGTGCTCGTCAACTCGGCCGGTGTGCGGCTGTGGGAGTACGAGAAAGCGATGCCGATCGCTTACACCGAGACCGATCTGACCCAGGTGTTCGTGCAGGACCGAGGAGCCATCGCGAGAACGAGGTTGATCTTCGATCGCTTGGCCGAGGTGGCTTTGGATGAGGAACAATCGCGGAGGAAGCTGGCGGAGTACGTCAGCACACCGCGAGAGGATCTCCATGACCGAGGACCGCGTCTGGCGTAAGAGCAGTTACAGCAACGGCACGCCAGAAGGTGACTGCGTCGAGGTCTCGCTCGCCAACAACGCGCTCGTCCGCGACTCCAAGAACGCAGCCGGTGAGGTGCTGACCTTCAGCACCTCGGCCTGGCGCGCTTTCGTCGAACGGGTCTGAGTGTTGAGCGAGAAGGTCCCGGCGTGGGCCTTCGAGAGGGCTGAACTGCGCCCCTACGACCCGAGGTGGGCTGACCACGCCCGAGCAGAGGGCGTCAGGCTGACCGAGTTGCTCGCCCCCTGGCTGGTCGACGGCATCGAACACGTCGGATCGACCGCCGTCCCAGAGCTCGCCGCCAAACCGGTCATCGACCTGATGGCCTCGGTGTCCGACCTGGACACCGTCGTCGAGCAGGCCTCTGCGAGCTTGGCCGCCCACGGCTGGGCCTACGTGCCCCCGGAACTCGACAACCGCCCGTGGCGCCGCTTCTACGTCAAACCGGACCAGACAGGTCAACGACGAGAAGCCCATCTGCACCTCATCCAGGCAGGCCACCAGAGGTGGACCGACCAGATCCGCTTCCGCGACGCCCTGAGAAACGACACAACCCTCGCCCAGGCCTACGAAGACCTGAAACGCCAACTAGCCGCCCAAAGCGGTCACGACCGTGAGGCGTACACGAAGGGCAAGGCGGAGTTCGTGGCTAAAGCCCTTCAAGGGCCTCACGCATAGGCCGCATCTTGGCGTGCGCCTCCTGCACCTCGATGTCGGGATCCGAGTCGGCCACCAGCCCGCACCCGGCGAACAACCGAGCCGTCGACCCGGAGAGCTGCGCACACCGCAGCGCGATCCCGAGCTCACCGTCGCCGTTCCCGTCGATCCACCCGACCGGCCCGGCGTACCGCCCGCGGTCCATCCCCTCCAACTGGGAGATCAACCAGGTCGCGTCCAGCCGAGGCGTTCCGCCCACGGCGGCGGTCGGGTGCACGGCCTCGCCGAGGTGCAGCAACGAGGTGGAGGACTCGAGGGTCCCGATCACGTCGGAAGACAGGTGCGAGACGTTGGGCAGCCTCAGCACGGACGGTCCCTCGACCGACATGGTCGCGCAGAACGGCCGCAGGGTGTCCGCGAGAGAGCGGACCGCGTAGTCGTGCTCTTCGAGGTTCTTCTCCGACGACATAAGTGCCGCGGCGAGTTCCTCGTTCGAAATCCCGTCGTGCGGCCAGGTCGTGCCGGCCAGCACCCGCGAGTCCACGACCGAGCCGGTCCTGCGCAGCAGCAACTCAGGTGTCGCGCCGACCAGTCCGTCCACGGCGTAGGCCCAGCACTCCGGGTAGCGCCGTGCGAGCCCCTGCAGCACGAAGCGCTGGTCCAGCGGCTTGTCCGTCAGCGCCACCAGGTCGTGTGCCAGCACCACCTTGTCCAGGTCGCCCGCGCGCATTCGCACGACGGCCTCGCGCACGGCCTCGCGGTACTGCGTGACCGGCAGCTGTCCGTTCGCGTAACGCACCGAGGTCGGCCGCGAGAGAGGTTCGACGTACGGAGCCGGGTCCGAGGCGCCGATCGTGGTGACCCACTGCTCGCCGTTGCGCCGGCCGACGACGATCTCGGGCACGATCAGCACCGAGTCGCCCGGTGAGTCGGCGAAGGCCATCGAGACGAACGCCACCGGGCCGCTGCCCGGCACGCCCAGTTCGTCGTCCACGTCGAGGTGCGCGCAGAACTCCTGCCACCACTTGTCGGCCTGTGCGAACCGGTCCGGGCCGCTGACCTCCAGCCGAGCTGCCTCGCCCCAGCCGACCAGGCCGGAACCATCGCGGACCCAGGCCAGGGCGTGCTCCGGGGTCGGCAGCAGTCCGAGCAGGTCACCGGCGGTGTCCCGCTTCGACCGGACGCGGATTCGCTGCCGTGCTCGCGATGTCGGTGCTGAGGTCACGCTTCGACTGTATGGACATCAACCTGAAAGCGCGGCATCCGCCCGGCTCTAGACTTCTCAGTTGTGGTGGAGGACGCAGTGACCAAGACGCCCCGCGGTGTACGCGTCCGCCGTGCGGTTTGCAAAGCATTGTTCGTCGTCGGTGGCGTGATCACGCTCGTGTGCGTGCTTCTGCCCATCGCCTGCTGGCGTGACGACGTGGCCATCGAGCGGTCGATGGGGCAGGCGGTCGCGCAGGTCGACTCCGTGTCCTTCAACCGGACCGTTGTGCGCTACGCCACACCGGACGGGCGCGTGATCATCCCGTCGCAGGGCGTGCTGTACCCGGCCGGGCTCAGCGTCGGGGACAACGTGCGGGTCGAGTACGACCAGACGAACCCCGAACTCACGCGCGTCGCCGGCCGGACGGCGGTGCTCAGCCTGCTTCCCGTCGGAACCTTCCTCGTGTCCGTCTGGATCGTCATCGCCGCGGTTGTGACAGTTCTACGCAGATTCGGTACTCGGGTGTAACATCGAGGTATGGCGGATGACCTGGAGCTGCGCTTCGAGCGCACTGTGCAGTCCGAGGCGCGCATCGAACCGCGCGACTGGATGCCCGACGGCTACCGCAAGACCCTGATCAGGCAGATCGCCCAGCACGCGCACTCCGAGATCATCGGGATGCAGCCGGAGGGCAACTGGATCAGCCGCGCGCCCTCGCTGCGGCGCAAGGCGATCCTGCTGGCCAAGGTGCAGGACGAGGCCGGGCACGGCCTGTACCTGTACTCGGCGACCGAGACGCTCGGCGCCGACCGCGAGGACCTGACGACCAAGCTCATCGAGGGCCGTCAGAAGTACTCGTCGATCTTCAACTACCCGACTCTCACGTTCGCCGACGTCGGCGTGATCGGCTGGCTGGTCGACGGCGCCGCGATCTGCAACCAGGTGCCGCTGTGCCGCACGTCCTACGGGCCGTACGCGCGCGCCATGATCCGCATCTGCAAGGAAGAGTCGTTCCACCAGCGCCAGGGCTACGAGCTCCTGATGACGATGATGCGCGGCACCCAGCAGCAGCGCGACATGGTCCAGGACTCGGTGAACCGCTGGTGGTGGCCGGCGCTGATGATGTTCGGCCCGCCGGACGCGGAGTCCACGAACACCGAGCAGTCCATGGCGTGGCGGATCAAGCGCGACACCAACGACGAGCTGCGGCAGAAGTTCGTGAACATGAGCATGCCGCAGGCCGAGGCGCTCGGCGTGACGTTCCCGGACCCCGAGCTCAAGTGGAGCGAAGAGCGCGGCGAGTACGACTTCGGTCAGCCGGACTGGGACGAGTTCTGGCAGGTCGTGAAGGGTGGCGGCGTCTGCAACGAGCAGCGCATCGCCCACCGCCGCAAGGCGCACGAGGACGGTGCGTGGGTTCGTGAAGCCGCGGCCGCGCACGCCGCGAAGCACGCACGTAAGGAAGGTGCCGCGTGAGCACGTCTTGGCCGCTGTGGGAAGTGTTCGTGCGCGGCAAGCGCGGGCTGAACCACGTGCACGTCGGTTCGCTGCACGCGCCGGACGCCGAGATGGCGCTGCGCAACGCCCGTGACGTCTACACGCGTCGCAACGAGGGCGTGTCGATCTGGGTGGTGCCCGCCACGGAGATCACCGCCTCCTCGCCGGACGAGAAGGACCCGTTCTTCGCGCCCGCGGGGGACAAGGTCTACCGGCACCCGACGTTCTACGCGATTCCCGAGGACGTGCCGCACCTGTGAAACTCGGGTGCGGGTGTCCCGCAAAACACAGTGACAACGCCTCACCCCGCGAATGGGCGGCCTGATGAGCTTCGACAATGCCTACGAGTCCCTGCTGGGCGGCGAGGACGCGCACTGGGCGTTCGGAACGGGCTTCTCGGAGGCCCTCTCCGGCGTCAACCGCGAGTTCCCCGCGGGCGTCGATCGCGAAGCCCTGGCCGCGTACTGCCTGATGCTCGGCGACGACGCGTTGATCTTCTCGCAGCGCCTCTCGGAGTGGTGCTCGCGCGCTCCCGAGCTGGAAGAGGACATCGCCCTCGCCAACATCGCCCTGGACCTGCTCGGCCAGGCCCGCATGCTGCTGACGCGCGCCGGTGAGGTGCTCGGCCGCGACGAGGACGCCCTGGCGTACCTGCGCGACGAACGCGAGTTCCGCAACGTCCACCTGGCCGAGATCGACTGCGGTCCCGGTCCCGGCGGCGACTTCGCGGCGACCATCGCGCGCCTGCTGGTGTTCTCGTCGTGGCGTCTCGCGCTGTTCTCACGCTTGCGCGGCTCGGCCGACCCGGTGCTCGCCGCGATCGCCGAGAAGGGCGTCAAAGAGCTGGCCTACCACCGCGATCACGCCGCCCAGTGGACAGTTCGCCTCGGCGACGGCACCGACGAGTCGCACCGCCGCATGCAGGCCGGGCTCGAGCGCGTGTGGCCGTTCGTGGACGAGCTGTTCGCGACGCACTCGGTCGAGGCCGCTCTCGCTGGTGTCGCGGTCGACCCGGCTTCGCTGCGGTCCGAAGTGGACGGTGTGCTGGAGGCGGTGCTGAGCGCCGCCGGTCTCACGCGTCCCACCGACACCCGCGCCGCCCGTGTCGCGGGCATGGCCGGCCGCGACGGCGTGCACACCGAGGTCATGGGCTACCTGCTCGCCGAGATGCAGCACCTGCACCGCTCGCTGCCGGGAGCGGTCTGGTGACGACGGCACTGGAGGTCGCGTCGGCCGTGCGGGACCCGGAACTCCCGGTCCTCACGCTCGCCGACCTCGGCGTGCTCCGCGACGTCTTCGAAGAGGACGGTCGCGTCGTCGTCACCATCACCCCGACCTACTCCGGCTGCCCCGCGATCGACGAGATGGGCGCCGACCTGCGCCGATCGCTCGTCGGTGCGGGATACGCCGAGGTCGAGGTGCGCCTGTCGCTGTCCCCGGCCTGGACCACGGACTGGATCAGCGAGGAGGGCCGTTCGAAGCTGGCCGCCGCCGGCATCGCGCCGCCGTCCCGCATCGGTCCGGCGGTCGCGGGCCCGGTGCCGCTGAACCTCGTGCCGCCGTCACGCCAGGTCGCGTGCCCGCAGTGCGGCTCGCTGAACACCTCGGAGATTTCTCGGTTCGGCTCGACCGCGTGCAAGGCCCTGCGCCGCTGCCACGCCTGCGCCGAACCGTTCGAGCACGTCAAGGAGATCTGAGTTGTCGTCGCGCCGAGCCGCCTTCCACAAGCTCACCGTCGCCCGCGTCGACCGCCTCTGCGACGACGCCGTGGCCGTCACCTTCGACGTGCCCGCCGATCTCTCGGACGAGTTCGCCTTCGCGGCCGGCCAGTACCTGACCCTGCGCCAGGGCGACGAACGCCGCTCGTACTCGATCTGCGCGCCGGCGGGCTCCGCTCCGCGAATCGGCGTGCGCCGCGTCGACGGCGGCCAGTTCTCGACCTGGCTGGTGGACCGCGTCGTCCCCGGTGACGTGCTGGAAGTCCTGCCGCCGCTGGGCAAGTTCACGCCGTCCGGCACGGGCACGCACCACGGCCTGGTCGTCGCCGGTTCCGGCATCACCCCGGCCCTGTCGATCGCCGCCACGGTCCTCGCCACCGGCGCCCGCGTGACCCTGATGTACGGCAACCGCAGCACCAACACGGTGATGTTCGCCGACGAACTGGCCGACCTGAAGGACCGCTACCCGGCCACGTTCCAGCTGATCCACGTCCTGTCCCGCGAACCGCGCGACGTCGAACTGTTCACCGGCCGCCTGACCGCCGCGAAGCTGACGGCACTGTTCGGCAGCGTCGTCCCGTTCGACGCCATCGACGAGTGGTGGCTGTGCGGCCCCTACGAGATGGTGCAGGACGCCACGGCCGTGCTGCGCGATCGCGGCGTGCCCACCGACCGCGTGCACCACGAACTCTTCTACGTGGACGAACCGCCGCCCCCTCCGCGCCGTGCTGAGGCCGTCATCGACGCCGCCGCCTCGGTCACGGTCGTGCTGGACGGCAAGTCGACCACGTTGCCCCTGCCCGCGGACGAGCCGATCCTCGACGCGGCCCAGCGCGTCCGCGCCGACCTGCCGTTCGCCTGCAAGGGCGGGGTCTGCGGCACGTGCCGGGCGCTGGTGACCGAGGGCAGTGTCGAGATGCGGCGCAACTACGCGCTCGACGAGTCCGAGGTGGCGGCCGGGTTCGTGCTGACCTGTCAGGCGCTGCCGACCAGCGAGTGCGTGACGGTCGACTTCGACGCCTGATCGGAGTAGCTCGTTACTCCTTTGAGGCCATATGGTCCATGTGGCATGGATTTCTGGACGAGTCGCGTCGAGGTGCGACTTACCTCGTTGTCGCGGTCGTAGTTCGACCGCGTGAGCTGGACGCGGTTCGTTCTGCGTTGCGTCGGCTGGTCAGGCCTGGTCAACGTCGCGTGCACTTCAAGAAGGAGAGTGACTCACGCAGGCGAGAGGTCGTCTCCAGGCTGCGCGAAATGGGCATGCGGGCGGCTGTGTGGACCGTTCGGGACTCGGACGACGTCCGCGCGCGTCAGCTTTGCTTGTCGGCTGCGGCGACATGGCTGCATGAACTCGGTGTCACTCGGTTGGCGATCGAAAGCTGTGCACACCAGGACGTACGTGACAGGCAGACGCTCGCGGCAGCCCTGGAGAAGGTGGACGACCCGTTCACCTATGAGCACTTGCGGCCAGCCGAAGATCCGGTTCTGTGGGCGAGTGACGCGCTCGCGTGGTGCTTCGGAGCGGGAGGCGACTGGCGGCAACGGGTGCAGTCGATGCTTGACGCGGTGGTGAGGCTCGACCAGTACCAAGAAAGCGCGAAACCCGGCAACCGACCGTCCGGACGGTGAACCGGGTCCACTTTCGGCTCCTATTGGAACCGACAAGAAGAACTGTAGCAGAGATACATGTCAGCCGAGATTTCAGATGGACCGTGAAACGGCCGGTGAACATGGCACGATCGAAGCCATGGGAGTCGTCGTCCGCTCAGCGCTCTGGGGTGCCGCAATCGGCACCCTGCTGATGGGCGCCTTGGTCACGGCCGTCGACCTGGCGGTCCCGAGCGACAAACCGCCCTCCTCGCCCATCATCACGGTCCTCGCGATCCTCGTGGTCGCCTTCATGATGGGCGCCATTCCCGGCGCGTTCGTCGGTACCGCCGTCGGCTTCGTCCGCCGCTCCGTCCGGCAGCCCCGGCAGATGCCGAGGCCGATGCACCCGCCGGTCCCGCAGCAGCCCTACGACATGTGGTCCGACCTGGTCGAACGCTGTGCCGCGTCCACGCGCAGGGTCGCGGCGGCCATCCAGACCGTGCCGCAGTCGGCGGCCAAGGACTGGTTGCAGCGCATCAGCGAGCAGCTCGTGAAGGAACTAGACGACGTGCGCGGCATCGCGCAGCTCGGGCGGGCGCTCGGCGCGGTCGACCAGCAGCACCCCGTCTACCAGCGGTTGCTCAAGGCCTCGCACGACTTCCACCAGTTCGAGAACGAGGTCGGGCGCGTGGCGTTGCAGATGTTCGACCACCCCGAGCTGAACGAGGCGCGCACGCACCTCGAAGTGCTGGAGAAGCAGCTCCCTCAGCTGTCCACCTGAAGCGCCGACTGCCACCAGCCCAGCACCTCGTCCGCCGCTTCAGGTGCGGCGACGAGCAGTCCGTCCACGGGTAGTTGGGCGCCTTCACCGCGTCTGTCGAGCACGACCGCACCCGACTCCACGGCCAATGACACCGCACCTGCGACGTCCCACTCGTGATAGCCGTGCAGCACCGCAGCTGCGACGTGGCCCAACGCCACCTGTGCGACGGCGAGCGCTTTCGAACCGAGAACGCGCACACCCGTGCCTGCTATCGCTGCTGTGGAGATGAACTCGCCCATGCCCGGCCACGGGCCGGAACGCGTCATCTCGGTGCATACGACGAGAGAGTCGCCTTGGCGTTCGGTCAGGCGGACGGGCGTGCCGTTCGCACGCATGCCACGCCCACGCGCGGCGGCGTAGATCTGCGCGCGGTACGGGTCGGCGACGACGCCGACGACGGGGCCCCAGCGGTCCACCAGAGCGAGGCTGTAGGCACACCAGGGCATGCCCGCCGTGTAGTTCGCGGTGCCGTCGACGGGGTCGACGACCCAGCGGAACTCCGAGTCGCCGGGAACGTCCGCGTCGGAGTTCTCGCAGAACACGGGGATCGTGGGGAACTCGGCGGTGAGCACGCGCCGGGTGTGGCGTTCCAGGGTGCGGTCGGTGTCGGTGACCCAGTCGAACGGTGACTCGCCGGAGTCGGGACGCACGCCGCGGCCTGCGGTGGCCATGATGACGTCCGAGGCGTCGTTCGCCAGGCGACCGGCCACTTCCAGCGCGATGGACACCAGGCCGGGCTCTACCGGGTGCGCGGGACGGGACGACAAGACGGTCATGCTGGCCTAGTTTCACCGCGCCGGATGTCCGGCAACCCAAGCGGAGATGACGAATCGACGATCACCTGGCCACGACGTGAGGTGTTCCGTCCGCGTCAAATCTCAGGTCACGCGGACTTCATGCGGGCACCTCATGGTGTCCCTGTGCGCGTAGCGATCGTGACCGAGAGCTTCCTGCCCCAGGTGAACGGGGTCACCAACTCGGTGCTCCGGGTCCTGGAGCACCTGCGCCGCAACGGACATCAGGCGATGGTCGTTGCGCCGGGCGCGGGTGCCGACGAGCACCACGGCACGCCCGTCGTCAGAGTCTCCTCCGTCGACGTGCCCATGGTGACGAGTCTTCCCATCGGTGTGCCGAGCCCGAGAGTGCTCCACGCCCTCGCCGACTTCCAGCCCGACGTGGTGCACCTCGCGTCGCCGTTCGTGCTCGGTGCGTACGGCCTCAGAGCCGCGCGCAAGCTCGACGTGCCCACCGTCGCGGTCTACCAGACCGATGTGGCCGGTTTCGCGGGCAACTACGGCCTGGGCCTCACGAAACGCGCCGCGTGGCGCTGGACCAGACGCCTCCACACGCTCGCCGACCGCACGCTCGCCCCGTCCAGTTCGGCGGTGGAGGCGCTGGAACAGCACGGCGTCCCGCGCGTGCACCGGTGGGGCAGAGGCGTGGACATCGACCTCTTCCACCCCCGTCCGAGGCACAACGACGAGCTGACCATCGGGTACGTCGGCCGCCTTGCGCCGGAGAAGCAGGTCAACCGGCTCAAGGAGCTGCACGACCTGCCGGGCGTGAAGCTGCGGATCGTGGGGGACGGGCCTGACCGCGAGCAGCTCGAGAAGGACATGCCGAACGCGGAGTTCCTGGGCTTCCGCACCGGGCAGGAGCTCGCGGAGGCCTACGCGTCGTTGGACGTCTTCATCCACACGGGCCCGCACGAGACGTTCTGCCAGGCCGTGCAGGAGGCGCTGGCGACCGGTCTTCCGGTGCTGGCACCGAACGCGGGCGGCCCGCGTGACCTGGTCAGGCACGGTCGCACCGGATACCTCTTCGAGGAAGACATCGCCCAGTACGTGGACCTGCTGCGAGACCCGATGCTGCGCAAGCGGTTCGGCCTCGCGGCCCGCAAGTCGGTGCTCACCCGCACCTGGCCCGCCATCTGCGACCAGCTGATGGGCCACTACGCGGCAGTCATCGGACTCACTCACCAGGCGGCCGCTTGAGGATCGTCCAGCTCGCCAACTTCTACGGCCCCAGGTCGGGCGGCCTCCGCACGGCGCTGCACCACCTCGGCACCGGCTACGCGCAGGAGGGCCACGAGGTGGTGCTCGTCGTACCGGGCGACCGCCACGCCGACGAGGAACTGCCCGGCGGAGTGCGCCGGATCACCCTGCCCGCGGTGAAGGTCCCGTACACCGGCGGCTACCGGGTGGTGGACCCGTGGCGGGTGAAGTCGTTGGTGGAACACCTCAAGCCCGACCGCCTGGAGGTCTCCGACCGGCTCACCCTGCGCGGCATGGGCGCGTGGGCGAGCGAACGCGGCATCCCGAACGTCGTGATCTCCCACGAACGCCTGGACCGCCTGCTCCGGTTCGTGCTGCCCGCCACCCCGGCCGAACGCGGCGCCGACTGGGCGAACCGCCGCATGGCCGCCTCCTACGACACGGTCGTCTGCACGACGGCGTTCGCCCGTGAGGAGTTCGACCGCATCGGTGCCACGAACGTCACCCGGGTACCGCTGGGCGTCGACCTGGCCACCTTCACCCCCACTCGCCACTCCGCCTCGTTGCGGACGGACCTTTTGCAGGGCAAGGAGAACCTGCTCATCCACTGTGGACGCTTGTCCCCGGAGAAGCACGTCGAACGCTCCGTCGACACCCTGGCCGAACTCCACGAACAGGGTCACTCCGCACGCCTGGTGATCGCCGGGGACGGCCCGCGCCGCTCGTTCCTCGAAAAGCGCGCGGCGGGCCTGCCGGTGACGTTCCTGGGCTTCGTGAACTCACGCCTCGACGTGGCCTCCCTGCTCGCCTCGGCGGACCTGTCGCTCGCACCGGGCCCGCACGAGACGTTCGGCCTGGCCGCCCTGGAGGCCCTGGCCAGCGGCACCCCGGTCGTCGTGAGCCGGAGCAGCGCGCTGAAGGAGATCGTCCAGCCGTCCTGCGGCGCGGCCGTCTCCGACGACGCTCCCGCCTTCGCCTCGGCGGCCCGGCACCTGCTGGAATCGGGTTCACGGGAGGCCGCACGGGCCCGCGCCGAGGAGTACCCGTGGCACGCGGCGGTCGACGGCATGCTCAGCGCCCTGAAGGTGCCCTGAACAAGATCTCAGCGACGCTGACTTAGTCTCTAGTCATGTCGCGAGCCGGCCTGGACAAGAACCCCCGCGAGGTAGCCGAGATGTTCGACGGCGTGGCCAAGGGCTACGACCGCACGAACTCGGTCATGACGCTGGGCTTCGACCGCCGCTGGCGGGAGTGGAGCAGGCGAGTCCTCGACGCCCGCCCGAACGAGAAGGTCCTCGACCTCGCCGCAGGCACCGCGGTCTCGACCGTCGAGTACGCCGCGTCCGGCGCCTGGTGCGTCGCCGCGGACTTCTCCGTGGGCATGCTCGCCTCCGGCGCCCACCGCCGAGTCCCGAAGGTGGCCGCCGACGCCCTGCGCCTGCCCTTCAAGGACAACTCCTTCGACGCCGTCACGGTGTCCTTCGGCATCCGCAACTTCAACGACACCGTCGTGGCCCTCCGCGAAATGGCCCGCGTCACCAAGCCGGGCGGCCGCATGGTCATCTGCGAGGTCTCGACGCCGGTCTGGAAGCCGTTCCGCTTCGTCTACATGCGCTACCTGCTCAAGCTGCTTCCCCTCATCGCGAAGTTCGTCTCCTCGAACCCCGCCGCCTACTCGTACCTGTCCGAGTCGATGGCGACCTGGCCGGACCAGCGCACCCTCGGCGAGCTCATCTCGCAGGCGGGCTGGGAGGACGTGGCCTGGTTCAACCTGACGGGCGGCATGGTGGCCCTGCACCGCGCAACGAAGCCGAAGCCGAAGGCCGAGGAGCCCGTCGAGTCGTAACGCGCTCACCAGCGCAAGTCACCGCCCGCAGCCGGGCTCGGCAACCCCAGCCCCCGGAACCCTCAGCAACGTCCGGTTAGAGTCGCCAGCAGAAGCTGTGACCGGTACACGCAGGGAGTCTGGATGAGCAGGCGCGGGATCAACGAGGACGCCGACGTCATCGTGGTGGGTGCTGGACCGGCGGGCTCGACCGCGGCCACCTACCTCGCCAGGGCGGGCCTCGACGTCCTCCTCCTGGAGAAGAGCACCTTCCCCAGGGAGAAGGTCTGCGGCGACGGCCTCACGCCCCGAGGCGTCAAGCAGCTCATCGACCTGGGCATCGACACCCGCGAGAGCAACGGCTGGCTCCACAACAAGGGCCTCCGCGTCGTGGGCGGCGGCGTGACGATGGAGCTGGACTGGCCGGACCTGGCCACCTTCCCGAACTACGGCGTCGTGCGTCCTCGCCTGGACTTCGACGAGATGCTCGCGAACGCCGCAAAGGCGGCCGGCGCGCGCATGCACGAGCACACGACGGTCACCAAGGCCATCGTCGAGAACGGCCGCGTCGTGGGCGTTGAGGCCAAGCAGGGACCGGAAAAGAACCCGGTCACCTACCGCGCCCCGATCGTCGTCGGGTGTGACGGTGTGTCAGCACGCCTCGCCCTGAGCATCGGCCTCCAGAAGGACGACGACAAGCCGATGGGCGTGGCGGTGCGCCGCTACTACAACAGCCCGCGCACCAAGGACGACTACCTCGAGTCGCACCTCGAACTGTGGGCCCCGGACGGGCAGCTGCTGCCCGGCTACGGCTGGATCTTCGGCATGGGCGACGGCAGCGTGAACGTCGGCCTGGGCATTCTCAGCACGTCGAAGGCCTACGGCACCACCGACTACCGGCAGCTCCTGCGCAGCTGGCTGGACGGCACGCCGGAGGAGTGGGGCTTCCGCGAGGAGAACGCGACCAGCCGGATCGGCGGCGCGGCGCTGCCCATGGGGCTCAACCGCAAGCCGCACTACCGGGCGGGCATGGTGCTCGTCGGCGACGCCGGCGGCATGGTCAACCCGTTCAACGGCGAGGGCATCGGCTACGCCATGGAGTCGGCCAAGATCGCGTCCGAGTCGATCGTCCAGGCGCTCGCGCGCACCGGCGTCAACCGTGAACGGGCGCTGCACGGCTACCCGGTCCGCATCGAGGAGGCGCTCGGCAGTTACTACCGGCTCGGGAACGTCTTCTCGAAGCTCATCGGTAACCCGGCGATCATGCGGACCGCAACGAAGTACGGAATGCCGCGGAAACGCCTGATGAAACTCGTGCTCAAGCTACTCGCGGGCCTCTACGACCCCAAGGACGGGGACTCAATGGACCGCCTGATCGTGGCCGCCACGAAGCTCGCTCCCAGCGCGTAAATTACTCCGAATAGGTGACGGCACCGGCTCAATACGAGCCGGTGCCGTTTCGCATGTGTCGGGCAGGTTAAACGCCCAGGTCAGACCCTGTGATCCAGGTCATTTACAGGCGTTCTACACTGGCGAGCGAGCTTGTGAATCACTTCACAACAGTGTGTACAAGCTTGTGAACTGTTTCACAAGCGTTTGTTAGGTTCGCCTAACAAACGTGTCGTAGAACAACACCCTTAGGGTGCGGGCGACCGCGAGGAAAGGACGACGGAGCGTGCTTGACCCTTACCTCCCCCTCGTATTGATGTTCGCGCTCGCCGGAGCGTTCGCACTGTTCTCGGTGACCGCGGCTCCCTACATCGGACCGCGCCGCTACAACAAGGCGAAGCTCGACGCGTACGAGTGCGGCATCGAGCCGAGCCCGCAGCCGGTCGTCGGTGGTGGGCGCATGCCCGTCGCCTACTACCTGACGGCGATGCTGTTCATCTTGTTCGACATCGAAATGGTCTTCCTCTACCCGTTCGCCGTAGCGGCCGACAAGCTCGGCCTGTTCGGGCTGGTGGAGATCGTCCTGTTCGTCGCCACGGTCGGCTTCGCGTACGTCTACGTGTGGCGTCGCGGCGGCCTCGACTGGAACTGAGGAAGTCATGGGTCTCGAGGAGAAGCTCCCGAACGGCATCCTGCTGGTCAGCGTCGAGAAGCTGGTCAACTGGACCCGCAAGTCCTCGCTCTGGCCTGCCACCTTCGGCCTGGCCTGCTGCGCCATCGAGATGATGACGACGGGTGGTCCGCGGTACGACCTGGCCCGCTTCGGCATGGAGGTCTTCCGGGCCTCACCGCGCCAGGCGGACCTGATGATCGTGGCCGGCCGCGTCACCAACAAGATGGCGCCGGTGCTGCGGCAGATCTACGACCAGATGCCCGAGCCGCGCTGGGTGCTGGCCATGGGCGTGTGCGCCAGCACTGGCGGCATGTTCAACAACTACGCGGTGGTGCAGGGCGTCGACCACGTCGTGCCCGTCGACATGTACCTGCCGGGCTGCCCGCCGCGGCCGGAGATGCTGATGGACGCGATCCTCAAGATCCACGCCAAGATCATGGACGAGCCGCTGGGCGCCGTGCGCGCCAAGGCACTCGCCGACTCGGGCTACCGCACCGATCTCATCCCGTCCTCCGAGCGTTTTGCGAGGAAGAAGTGACCGAGCCAGGGGGAGAGCACTCCAGCGTCAACCGCGCGGGAGAGGATCTCGAGAAGACCAACCCGACCGAGGCGAAGGCGAAAGCGCCGATCCTCGCGGGCAAGGAGCGCCAGGGCCTCTTCGGCGTCACCGGCTCCGGTGACACGTCCGGATTCGGTGGCCTGCGCCTGCCCGCCCACGTGGCTGCTCCGTCAGAGCGCCCGTTCGGCGGCTGGTTCGACGAGGTCGCGGACGAGCTGTTCGCCTCGATCGCGGACCGGGGCCTGCCCGCCGACACGGTGCAGCAGGTGACGGTCGACCGCGGTGAGATCACCTTCTACCTCAAGCCGGAGACGCTGCTGGAGGTCGCGCGCATCTGCCGCGACACCCCGGCCCTGCGCTTCGAGCTCTGCAGCTCGGTGTCCGGTGTGGACTACGGCGCCGACGTGCCGCAGCGCCTGCACTCGGTCACGCACCTCACGTCGATGACGTACCGCCGCCGCATCCGGCTGGAAGTCGCCGTCGACGTCGAGCACCCGCACGTGCCGAGCCTTGTCGAGGTCTACCCGACGGCGGACTGGCAGGAGCGCGAGACCTGGGACATGTTCGGGATCATCTACGACGGTCACCCCGGACTGACCCGCATCCTCATGCCGGACGACTGGGACGGACACCCCCAGCGCAAGGACTACCCGCTGGGCGGCATCCCGGTGGAGTACAAGGGCGCGGAGATTCCTCCGCCGGACCAGAGGCGGTCCTACTCATGACCGAGCGACTTTCCGACGTCACCACCGGCACCAACACCAGTGCGACCGGCAGCGACAGCACGGACGACGTCAACACCCGCACGCGCACCGACGCCGAGATCGCGGAGTCGCGCAGGACCACCGAGGGCACCGTCTACACGGTGACCGGCGGCGACTGGGACGAGGTGCTCGCGGACGCGGTCCACGACGAGCGCATCGTCATGAACCTGGGCCCGCAGCACCCCTCGACCCACGGCGTGCTCCGCCTGGTCCTGGAGCTCGAGGGCGAGACGGTCACCCACGCCCGCAGCGTGATCGGCTACCTGCACACCGGTATCGAGAAGAACGTCGAGTACCGGAACTGGGTCCAGGGCGTCACGTTCGTCACGCGCACCGACTACCTCGCGCCGCTGCACCACGAGGCCGCGTACTGCATGTCCGTCGAGAAGCTGCTCGGCGTCACGGTGCCGGACAAGGCGCAGGCGATCCGCGTGCTGCTGATGGAGATCAACCGCATCAGCTCGCACCTCGTCGCGCTCGCGACCGGCGGCATGGAGCTCGGTGCCCTCACCGGCATGACCTCCGGCTTCCGCGAGCGCGAAGAGGCCCTGCACCTGCTGGAGCACCTCACCGGCCTGCGGATGAACCACGCGTTCATCCGTCCCGGCGGCCTCGCGCAGGACCTGCCGGCCGACGCGGTCGAGAAGATCACCGGCTTCGTCAAGATCATGGAAAAGCGGCTGCCGGACTACGACAAGCTGCTCACCGGTCAGCCGATCTGGCGCAACCGCCTCGCGGGCGTGGGCTACCTGCCCGTCGACGCGTGCCTCGCGCTCGGCATCACCGGCCCGATCCTGCGCTCCGCCGGCCTCGCCTGGGACCTGCGCAAGATCGAGCCGTACAGCGGCTACGAGAACTACCAGTTCGACGTGCCGACCTCGAACGCGGCGGACTGCTTCGCGCGGTACCTGCTGCGCCTGGAGGAGATGCACCAGTCGCTGCGGATCATCAAGCAGGTCGTGAAGAGCCTGCCGACCGGTCCGGTGATGGTCGAGGACGCGAAGATCGCCTGGCCGGCGCAGCTCACGATCGGCAGCGACGGCATGGGCAACTCGCTCGAGCACGTCCGCAAGATCATGGGCCAGTCCATGGAGTCCCTGATCCACCACTTCAAGCTGGTGACCGAGGGCTTCAAGGTTCCGGCGGGCCAGGTGTACGTACCGGTCGAGTCGCCGCGCGGCGAGCTCGGCTACCACGTGGTCTCCGACGGCGGCACCAGGCCGATGCGCGTGCACCTGCGCGAACCAAGCTTCGTGAACCTCCAGTCGATGCCCGCGATGTGCGAAGGCGGCATGGTCGCCGACGTCATCGCGTCCGTCGCCTCGATCGACCCCGTGATGGGTGGTTGCGACCGATGACCCAGGCCTCTGAGAAGACTGTTTTCGACCAGGCTGTCGTGGACCGCGCGCAGGCGATCATCGCCCGCTACCCGCAGGCCCGCAGTGCGCTGCTCCCGATGCTGCACCTCGTGCAGTCGGTCGAGGGCTACGTCTCCCAGGACGGCATCCGGTTCTGCGCCGGGCAGCTCGACCTGAGCGAGGCCGAGGTCAGCGCGGTCGCGACGTTCTACACGATGTACAAGCGCCGTCCCTGCGGTGAGCACCTCGTCAGCGTGTGCACGAACACGCTGTGCGCGGCGCTCGGTGGCGACGAGATCTACTCGACGCTCAAGAGCCACCTCGGCGTGGGCCACGAGGAGACCGCGGGCGAGCCGGGCACGCCGGGCTCGATCACGCTGGAGCACGCCGAGTGCCTCGCCGCGTGCGACCTCGGCCCGGTGCTCCAGGTGAACTACGAGTTCTACGACAACCAGACGCCGGACAAGGCCCTGGGACTCGTGAAGGCGTTGCAGTCGGGGGAGAAGCCCGCCCCGACGCGCGGCGCGCCGCTCACCGACTTCAAGCAGGCCGAGCTCCAGCTCGCCGGGTTCTTCGAGGGACGCGACGCCGACCTCGACGGCCCGTCGGCGGCGCCGGAGACGCTGGCCGGTGCGCAGATCGCCAAGGAACGCGGCTGGGACGCGCCGGCCATGCCGGCCAACGCCGAGTTCCCTGCCCTGCCGGAAAAGAAGTAGGGGAACACCAATGGTTGACCCGCTGACTCCCGTTCTCACCAAGCGCTGGACCGAGCCCAGGTCCTGGACGATCGAGACCTACGAGCGCACCGGTGGCTACACCGCCCTGCCCAAGGCGCTCAAGGCCCACCCGGACCAGCTCATCCAGCAGTGCAAGGACTCCGGACTGCGCGGCCGCGGCGGCGCGGGGTTCCCCACCGGCATGAAGTGGGGCTTCATCCCGCAGGGCGACGGCAAGCCGCACTACCTCGTCATCAACGCCGACGAGGGCGAGCCGGGCACCTGCAAGGACATCCCCACGATGATGGCGGACCCGCACTCGCTGATCGAGGGCGTGATCATCACGTCGTACGCGATCCGCGCGAACTTCGCGGCGATCTACGTCCGCGGTGAGGTCCTGCACTGCATCCGCCGCCTGAACGCGGCGGTGCGCGAGGCGTACGCCAAGGGATACCTGGGCAAGGACATCCTCGGCAGCGGGTTCGACCTCGACGTCGTGATCCACGCCGGCGCCGGCGCGTACATCTGCGGCGAGGAGACCGCGCTGCTCGACTCGCTGGAGGGCCGCCGCGGCCAGCCGCGGCTCAAGCCGCCGTTCCCCGCGACCTCGGGCCTCTACGCGTCGCCCACCGTCGTGAACAACGTCGAGACCATCGCGTCGGTTCCCTTCATCGTCAACGGTGGCGCCGACTGGTTCCGCGAGATGGGTCGCGACCGGTCGCCCGGTCCGAAGATCTACTCGCTGTCCGGCCACGTCACGCGGCCCGGCCAGTACGAGGCGCCGATGGGCACCACGCTCCGGCAGCTGCTGGACATGGCCGGTGGCATGAAGGACGGCATCCCGCTGAAGTTCTGGACGCCGGGTGGCTCGTCCACCCCGCTGTTCACCGCGGAGCACCTCGACGTGCCGCTGGACTTCGAGGGTGCCGCCGAGGCCGGATCGATGCTGGGCACCACCGCCCTGCAGATCTTCAACGAGACCGTGTCCGTGCCGTGGGCCGTCATGAAGTGGACGGAGTTCTACAAGCACGAGTCGTGCGGCAAGTGCACGCCGTGCCGCGAGGGCACGTACTGGCTCGTGCAGATCCTGCAGCGGATGGTGGCCGGCAACGGGACGGCGAGCGACATCGACACGTTGCTCGACGTCTGCGACAACATCCTCGGCCGCTCGTTCTGCGCGCTCGGTGACGGTGCCGTCAGCCCGATCACCAGTGGCATCAAGTACTTCAAGGACGAGTTCCTGGCGCTGTGCGACCAGAACTCCAAGGTCCTGGCTGGAGCGAACGCATGACCATCGCGCCTGACAAGCCCACCGCCGAGCTCGTCGTCCCCGAAGGACACGTGAAGCTCGTCATCGACGGCGTCGAGATCGTCGCGCCCAAGGGTGAGCTGCTGATCCGCACGGCCGAGCGCCTCGGCACGGTCATCCCGCGCTTCTGCGACCACCCGCTGCTGGAGCCCGCGGGCGCCTGCCGCCAGTGCCTCGTCGAGGTCGAGATGGGCGGCCGGCCGATGCCGAAGCCGCAGGCCTCATGCACGATGACGGTCGCGGACGGCATGGTCGTGAAGACCCAGCTGACCTCGCCGGTCGCGGACAAGGCCCAGCAGGGTGTGATGGAGCTGCTGCTCATCAACCACCCGCTGGACTGCCCGATCTGCGACAAGGGCGGTGAGTGCCCGCTGCAGAACCAGGCGATCGCCCACGGCCGCAGCGACTCCCGCTTCCACGAGCACAAGCGGACGTTCCCGAAGCCGATCAACATCTCCACGCAGGTGTTGCTCGACCGCGAGCGCTGCGTGCTCTGCCAGCGCTGCACCCGGTTCTCCGCGCAGATCGCCGGCGACCCGTTCATCGAGCTGCTCGAGCGCGGCTCGCAGCAGCAGATCGGTGTGGCGCAGGACAAGCCGTTCCAGTCGTACTTCTCGGGCAACACCATCCAGATCTGCCCGGTCGGTGCCCTGACGAGCGCCGCCTACCGCTTCCGCGCCCGGCCGTTCGACCTCGTGTCGACGCCGAGCATCTGCGAGCACTGCTCGTCGGGTTGTGCCGAGCGCACCGACTGGCGGCGTGGCAAGGTGCAGCGCAAGCTCGCCGGCGACGACCCGCAGGTCAACGAGGAGTGGATCTGCGACAAGGGCCGGTTCGCCTTCCGCTACGCCACCGCCGACGACCGCATCAAGCGGCCGCTGGTGCGCGACAAGGAGAGCGGCGAGCTGCGCGAGTCGTCCTGGACCGAGGCGCTGCAGGTCGCGGCGGCCGGTCTGGCGGCGGCACGGGACGCGCACGGCGTCGGTGTCCTCACCGGTGGCCGGCTGACCGTCGAGGACGCCTACGCGTACTCGAAGTTCGCCCGGATCGCGTTGCACACCAACGACATCGACTTCCGCGCCCGGCCGCACAGCGCCGAGGAGCTGGAGTTCCTGTCCGGCACCACGGTGTTCACGAACCCGGACAACGGCGTCACCTTCCAGGGCATCGAGAAGGCACCGGCCGCGTTGCTGGTCGCGTTCGAGCCCGAGGAGGAAGCGCCGATCGTCTTCCTGCGCCTGCGCAAGGCCGCTCGCAAGGGCACCACGAAGGTCTTCCACCTCGGCCAGTTCACGACCCCGGCCGTGGAGAAGACGTTCGGCACGCTGCTCGCCTGTGTGCCCGGTGCCGAGGCGAACGCCATCAACGCGTTGCCGGAGCACGCTTCCGACGTCGTCGAGCTGCTGTCCAAGCCCGGTGCGGTGATCCTGGTCGGTGAACGCGCCGCCACGATCCCCGGCGCGTTCACCGCGGTCGCCCGCCTGGCCGAGCGCACGGGTGCTCAGGTCGCGTGGATTCCCCGCCGTGCCGGTGAGCGCGGCGCGCTCGCGGTCGGTGCCGCGCCGAACCTGCTGCCCGGCGGTCGCCACGTCGCGAACGCCGCCGCGCGCACCGAGGTCGAGCGCACCTGGGGTGTCGAGGAGGGCTCGCTGCCCGCGACGCCCGGCCGCGACACCACGGGCATCCTCGAAGCCGCCGCGAACGGCGAGCTGTCCGGTCTGCTGATCGGCGGCGTCGACCCGTTCGACCTGCCGGACCCGCGGCTCGCGGAGAAGGCGTTGGCAGCGGCCGGTTTCATCGTGAGCCTGGAGCTGCGGCCGAGCGCCGTCACCGCGCACGCGGACGTCGTGCTCCCGATCGCCCCGGCGGTCGAGAAGTCCGGCAGCTACCTCAACTGGGAGGGCCGCCGCCGCGAGTTCGGCACGACCCTCGACGGCACCAGCGCCCTGCCGGACTGCCGCGTGCTCGACACCCTCGCGGTGGAGATGGACGCGGACCTGTTCACGCAGACGCCCGCCGCCTCGGCCGCCGACCTGGCGCGTCTGGGTGAGGGCACGCCGAGCGGTTCCTCGCTCAACGTCGCCGCGCCGCTGGTGTCCCCGGCCGGTCCCGGCAAGGCCGTGCTCGCCACGTGGCACCGCCTGCTCGGCAACGGCTCGCTGCAGGTGGACGAGCCGCACCTCGCCGGTACGGCCCGCCCGGTCGTCGCGAAGGTCGCCGAGGTCACCGCGCAGCAGTTCGGACTGGAGACCGGCGGCTTCGTGACGGTCTCCACCGAGCGTGGCGCGATCACGCTGCCGGTCGAGACCGACGACCTGCCCGAGGGCGTCATCTGGCTGCCCACCAACTCGGGTGACGTGACCGTCCGGGCCACTCTCGGCGCGGGCCACGGCTCGATCGTCTCCGTCAGCGGAGGGAAGTCATGACCCAGCACGTCTACGCGGCTGAGATCGGCGAGACCGCGAAGCTGCTCGCGGACGACCCGTTCTGGCTGATCCTGATCAAGGTCGTCGCGATCTTCGCGTTCCTCGTGGTCATGACTCTGTTCATGATCAACTGGGAGCGCAAGGTCGTCGCGCGGATGCAGCAACGCCCCGGCCCCAACCGGGTCGGCCCGAACGGCTGGCTGCAGTCGCTCGCGGACGGTCTGAAGCTCGCGTTCAAGGAGGACATCCGCCCGGTCCTCGCGGACAAGTGGGTGTTCTTCCTCGCCCCGGTGATCTCCTGCATCCCCGCGTTCCTCGCGTTCTCGGTGATCCCGCTCGCGGGCGAGGTCAGCATGTTCGGCGAGCAGACCGCGCTGCAGCTCGTCGACCTCCCGGTCGGCGTGCTGGTGGTGCTGGCCTGCTCCTCGATCGGCGTCTACGGCATCGTGCTGTCCGGTTGGGCCTCAGGCTCGCCGTACCCGCTGCTGAGCTCACTGCGCGCGGCAGCGCAGGTGATCTCCTACGAGATCGCGCTGGGCCTGTCGGTCGTCGCGGTGATCATGTTCACCGGCTCGCTGTCGACCGGCGACATCGTGGGAGCGCAGGCGACCACCGTGCTCGGCGCGCTGCCGGGCTGGTTCGGCATCCTGCTGTTCCCGAGCTTCGTCATCTTCGTGGTGTCGATGGTCGGTGAGACCAACCGCGCGCCGTTCGACCTGCCCGAGGCCGAGTCGGAACTGGTCGGTGGCTTCCACACGGAGTACAGCTCGCTGAAGTTCGCGCTGTTCTTCCTCGCCGAGTACGTCAACATGGTCACCCTCTCGGCGATGGCCACCACGCTCTTCCTCGGCGGCTACCACGCCCCGTGGAGCGGTGACTTCATGAACACCGGCTGGTGGGGCCTGCTCTGGTTCATCGCCAAGACGCTGGGCTTCCTGTTCCTCTTCATCTGGCTGCGCGGCACGCTTCCCCGCCTGCGCTACGACCAGTTCATGAAGCTGGGCTGGAAGGTGCTGGTCCCGACCAGCCTCGTCTGGATCATGGCCGTCGCGGTCATCCGCACCGGTGCGATCCAGCAGCTCTCCACGGCGCAGCGGCTCATCGCACTCGGCGTGATCGTCGGCCTCGTGCTGCTGGTCTCGTTCCTGCTGCCGGACAAGAAGGTCCAGGACACCAAGGGCGTTCCGCTCGCGGGCTCCGGCTTCCCCGTGCCGCCGCTCGACCTCGTCGTTCCCAAGGCCGCGCCCAAGCGCAAGGTCAAGGTCGCCAACATCCCCGCGGACAAGGCAGCCGTCACCACCGGTAAGGAGGCTGAGTAGGGATGTTCGAGTCCCTGAAAGGCTTCGGAGTCACCTTCGGCACCATGTTCAAGAAGGTGGTGACGGAGGAGTACCCCGAGGTCAAGAAGGTGACCGCACCGCGGTTCCACGGCCGTCACCAGCTGAACCGGCACCCGGACGGCTTGGAGAAGTGCGTCGGCTGCGAGCTGTGCGCGTGGGCCTGCCCGGCGGACGCGATCTTCGTCGAGGGTGGCGACAACACCGAGGAGGCACGCTTCTCTCCCGGTGAGCGCTTCGGTGCCGACTACCAGATCAACTACCTGCGCTGCATCGGCTGCGGTCTGTGCATCGAGGCCTGCCCGACCCGTTCGCTCACGATGACGAACGAGTACGAGCTCGCCGACGACAACCGCCAGGACCTGATCTTCACCAAGGAGGACCTGCTCGCCCCGCTGCTGCCCGGCATGGAGCAGCCGCCGCACCCGATGCGGCTCGGCGAGAACGAGCAGGACTACTACGTGAACGGGCCGCGCCTGGAGAAGGAGGCTCAGCAGTGAGCCTCCTGACGCTCATCGCGCAGCAGCCGGAGCCCGTGCAGCGCGTGGTCGACACCGTCACCACGGGCGAGGCGATCGCGTTCTGGGTGCTCGGTCCGCTCGCGCTGGCCGGTGCTCTCGGCATGCTCTTCGCGCGCAACGCGGTGCACTCCGCGCTGTGGCTCGTCGTGACGATGCTCAGCCTCGGTGTGCTGTACATGGTCCAGCAGGCGCCGTTCCTCGGCTTCGTGCAGATCATCGTCTACACCGGCGCGATCATGATGCTGTTCCTGTTCGTGCTGATGATGGTCGGCCGAGACAGTTCGGACTCGGTCGTCGAGGTCATCCGCGGCCAGCGGCTCGCGGCCGCGTTGCTCGGCATCGGGTTCGCCATCCTGATGGTCGGCTCCGTCGCCCGGGCTCTCACCTCGGTCGAGCCCCGCGGTCTCGCCGAGGTGAACACCGCCAACGGCGGCAACGTCGTCAACCTCGGCACGAAGCTCTTCACGGAGTACCTGTTCGCGTTCGAGCTCACGTCGGCGCTGCTGATCACCGCCGCGCTCGGCGCGATGATCCTCGCCTTCGTCGGCCGCGACGGGAAGCCCGCCAAGAAGACGCAGAAGGAACTCGTCGAGGAGCGCTTCCAGGACGGCACGCGGGTCGGCTCGCTGCCCGGCCCCGGCGTCTTCGCCACCGCCAACTCGGTGGCCACCCCCGCCCTGCTGCCCGACGGCACCGTGGCGGAGGAGTCGCTGTTCGAGGTCATCGAGGCGACCGACAAGGCCACGCTCTCGGACGACGTCGCCGACGTGGCCGGCACCGGGCACGTGGCCGACGCGCACGCGCTCAAGGGAAGTGAGTCGTGACTCCCACGTACTACCTGCTGCTGTCGGCACTGCTGTTCAGCATCGGCGCCGTCGGCGTCCTGGTGCGCCGCAACGCCATCGTGGTCTTCATGTGCGTCGAGCTCATGCTCAACGCGGTCAACCTGAGCCTGGTGACGTTCGCGCGGATCAACGGCTCGCTCGACGGTCAGGTGATGGCGTTCTTCGTGATGGTCGTCGCCGCGGCGGAGGTCGTCGTCGGCCTCGCGATCATCATGTCCATCTTCCGGACGCGTCGCTCGGCCTCGGTCGACGACTCGAACCTGCTGAAGTACTGAGGGGTCACCGGTGACGGAACCTGTTGTCGCCAGCGGGGTCGCGAGCTTCGCCTGGTTGTTGCTCGCGCTGCCCGCGTTCGGTGCGGCGGTGCTGTTGGTCAGTGGCAGGCGCGCCGACAAGTGGGGCCACCTGCTCGGCAGCGCCACGCTGCTGGCGTCGTTCGGCTACGCGCTCGCGTTGTTCTTCTCCACGCTCGGTGTCTCGAACCCCGAGGAGCGGGTGCAGAACCTGCACCTGTTCAACTGGATCGACGTCAACGCGCTGACCGTCGCGTTCGGACTGCGGATCGACCCGCTGTCGCTGACGTTCGTGCTGCTGATCACCGGTGTGGGTTCGCTGATCCACATCTACTCGATCGGCTACATGGCGCACGAGGAAGGCAGGCGGAAGTTCTTCGCCTACCTCAACCTCTTCGTCTCGGCGATGCTCCTGCTGGTGCTGGGCAACGGCTTCGTGACCCTGTACTTCGGCTGGGAGGGCGTCGGTCTCGCCTCGTACCTGCTGATCGGCTGGTACCAGTACAAGCCGGAAGCGGCATCGGCGGCCAAGAAGGCCTTCCTGATGAACCGCGTCGGTGACCTGGGCCTCGCGATCGCGATCTTCCTGATGTTCAACAGGCTCGGGACGACGCAGTACACCGAGGTCTTCAGCCGCGTCAGCGAGTTCTCCTCGGCCGAGGTCCTCGCCATCACGCTGCTGCTGCTCCTGGGTGCCTGCGGCAAGTCCGGTCAGTTCCCGCTCCAGGCCTGGTTGCCGGACGCGATGGCCGGCCCGACCCCGGTGTCCGCCCTGATCCACGCGGCGACGATGGTCACCGCGGGCGTGTACCTGATCGCCCGCTCCAACCCGCTCTACAACCTGAGCGAGGACGGCCGCCTGGTCGTCATGATCATCGGTGCGGTCACGCTGCTGATCGGCTGCATCATCGGTTGCGCCTACGACGACTTCAAGAAGGTCCTGGCGTACTCGACGGTCTCGCAGATCGGCTACATGATCCTCGCGGTGGGCCTCGGCCCGATCGGCTACGCGCTCGGCATCATGCACCTGCTGACGCACGGCTTCTTCAAGGCCGGGCTCTTCCTCGGTGCCGGTTCGGTCATGCACGGCATGAACGACGAGGGCAACATCCGCCGGATGGGCGGGCTCTACAAGTTCCTGCCGATCACCTTCGTCACCTGGACGCTCGGCTACCTCGCGCTGATCGGCATCCCGCCGTTCGCGGGCTACTTCTCGAAGGACGCCATCATCGCGGCGGCGTTCACCGGGGAGGGCTGGCGCCCGTACGTCTTCGGCGGGGTGGCGCTGCTCGGTGCCGCGCTGACCGCGTTCTACATGACGCGCCTGCTGATCCTGGTCTTCCTGGGCAAGCCCCGCTGGAAGGAACTGAAGTCCGAGGACGGCCGCGAGTACCACCCGCACGAGTCCCCGCTGACGATGACCATCCCGATGATCATCCTCGCGGTCGGCTCGATCGGCGGTGGCTGGTTCCTCTCCTCCGGCGGACGTCTGGCCGGCTGGCTGGAGCCCTCGCTGGGCGAGCTCACGGAAGAGCACGGCGTGATCTCGCACGGCATGGTCGGCATCCTGACCGTCGTGCTCGCGCTGCTCGGCGCCGGACTCGCGTTCCTGCTCTTCGGCCGCCGCAAGCAGCCGGTCGAGCGGCCGGCGCGGGTGGCCTGGCCGGTGCGCGCGGCCCGTGCGGACCTCTACGGCAACGCACTGAACGAGGCCCTCTTCGCGCGGCCGGGCACCTGGCTCACCCGCGCGCTGGTGTTCCTCGACCTGAAGGGCGTCGACGGTCTGGTCAACGGGACCGCGGCGCTGCTCGGCGGTAGCTCCGGCCGGTTGCGCAGGCTGCAGACCGGGTTCGTCCGCTCCTACGCACTGTCCATGCTGCTGGGCTCGATCTTCGTGCTCGGAGCGCTCCTGGTGGTGAGGTTCTCGTGACCTGGGTTCTGATCGCACTGCTGGTGGTGCCGCTGGTCGGCGCGCTGGTGGTGGCGTTCCTGCGCAAGGACGACAAGAAGGCCAAGCTCGTCGCGCTGGCGTTCTCGCTCGTCGAGCTCGTGCTCGCGGTTCTGCTGTGGACGGCCTACGACCCGGGCGGCGACCGCATCCAGCTCGCCAGCGGCGTGGACTGGATCCCGGCGTTCGGCGTGCGGCTGCAGTTCGGCATCGACGGCATCGCGCTGGTGATGATCGCGGTCATCGCGCTGCTGATCCCGCTGGTGATCGGTGCCGGCTGGACGGAGAAGCTGCCCGCCGGCCGTTCGCAGGGCGGGTACCTCTCGCTGATCCTCATCCAGGAGGCCGTGACGGTCGCGGTGTTCGCCGCCACCGACGTCTTCCTGTTCTACGTGCTCTTCGAAGTCATGCTGATCCCGATGTACTTCCTGATCGGCGGCTACGGCGGCGCGCGCAGGCAGTACGCGGCGGTCAAGTTCTTCCTGTACTCGTTCCTCGGCGGCCTGATCATGCTGGCCTCCGCGATCGGCGCGTACGCGATGGCGTCGGACGAGCTGGGCAAGGGCACGTTCGACTGGGCGACCCTGGTGACCGTGGTCCGCGACGCCGACTCGACGACGCAGACCTGGCTGTTCCTCGGCTTCTTCCTGGCGTTCGCGATCAAGGCGCCGCTCGTGCCGTTCCACACCTGGCTGCCCGACGCCGCGGCCGAGGCGCCCATCGGCGTCACGGTGATCGTCGTCGGCATCCTGGACAAGGTCGGCACGTTCGGCATGCTGCGCTACCTGCTGCCGATGTTCCCGGAGGCGTCGAAGAACCTGGCGCCGTTCGTGCTCGTGCTCGCGGTGGCCGGTGTCCTCTACGGATCGCTGCTCGCCACGGGCCAGCGGGACATGAAGCGGTTCCTCGCCTACGTCTCGATCGCCCACTTCGGCTTCATCGCGCTCGGCATCTTCTCGTTCACGTCGCAGGCAGGCGTGGGCTCGGTGTCGTACATGCTCAACCACTCGATCTCGACCGGCATGCTGATCCTCGTGGTCGGCATGGTGATCGCGCGCGGTGGTTCGTCGCTGATCTCCGACTACGGCGGCATGTCGAAGGTGGCCCCGCTGCTCGCGGGCATGCTGCTGCTGGCGGGTCTGACCACGCTGTCGCTGCCGGGCACGAACTCGTTCGTCTCGGAGTTCCTGGTGCTGATCGGCTCGTTCCCGACGCAGCCGGTGTTCACGATCATCGCGACGGTCGGCATGGTGCTCGCGGCGCTCTACGTGCTGTGGCTCTACCAGCGGATCATGACCGGCCCGCTGCGCGGCGACGCGCTGATCGGTGCGGCCGCAGGTCCGGGAGCCGTCGGCGACCCGGAGAAGAAGACGGCCATCGGCGACCTCACCAAGCGCGAGATCGCCGTGCTGGCACCGCTCGTTGTCATCGTGCTGGCACTCGGGTTCTACCCGCAGCCGGTGCTCGACGTCATCACCCCGACTGTGGGGGCGACGCTGACCGAGGTCGGCGTGACCGACCCGGTCACCGTGCAGGAAGGCAAGTGACGTGAACCTTCTCGTCGCTCAGGCGCAACAGATCGAGGCGCCGGAGATCCATTACGGCGCCATCGCGCCGCTGCTGATCGTGCTCGGCGCGGCGTGCGTCAGCGTGCTGCTGGAAGCGTTGCTGCCCAAGCACCAGCGGTGGGCCGTGCAGCTCGTGCTCACGCTCGTGACCCTGGTCGGTGCCGTCGGCTCGCTGATCCTCTACGCGACGTCGGAGCGTCCCGAGCAGGGCGTGGCGACGCTGGCGGGGGCGATCGCGGTCGACTCGCCGTCGCTGTTCCTGTGGGCCACGTTGCTGGTGCTGGGCTTCGGCTCGGTGCTGTTGATCGCCGACCGCTCGGTGGAGCCGGGTGGCGCGTTCGTGGCGCAGGCCGCGATCCGTCCCGGCACCGTGCAGGACCGCGCGCAGGCGACGAAGACCGGCATGCAGACCGAGGTCTTCCCGCTCACGCTGTTCGCGCTCGGCGGCATGATGACGTTCGTCGCCTCGAACGACCTGCTGACGATGTTCATCGCGCTGGAAGTCCTGTCGCTGCCGCTGTACCTGCTGTGCGGCCTGGCTCGCCGCCGTCGCCTGCTCTCGCAGGAGGCGGCCGTGAAGTACTTCCTGCTCGGCGCTTTCGCGTCCGCGTTCTTCCTCTACGGCGTGGCTCTGCTGTACGGCTACGCGGGTTCGGTGAAGCTCTCGGCCATCGCGACCGCCGCCGGTGGCACGGACCGTTCCGACACGCTGCTGTTCGCGGGCTTCGGCCTGCTGGTGGTGGGCCTGCTGTTCAAGGCCGCCGTCGGCCCGTTCCACTCCTGGACCCCGGACGTGTACCAGGGCGCTCCGACGCCGATCACGGCGTTCATGGCCGCGTGCACCAAGGTCGCCGCGTTCGGCGGCATCCTGCGCGTGCTCACGGTGGCGTTCGAGAACACGCAGTGGGAATGGCGTGGCGTGCTCTACGGCGTCGCGGTCGTCTCGATGGTGATCGGCGCGATCCTCGGTCTCACCCAGACCGACGTGAAGCGCATGATCGCGTACTCCTCGGTGGCGCACGCGGGCTTCCTGCTGATCGGCTCGATCGCGCTGACCCCCGAGGGCGACAACCCCGGTGTGAGCGCGACCATGTTCTACCTGCTGGCGTACGGCTTCACCACGATCGCCGCGTTCGGCATCGTGTCGCTGGTCCGCAACTCGGACGGCGAGGCGACGCACCTGTCGCAGTGGGCGGGTCTCGCGAAGCGGTCGCCGATCGTGGCGGCCACCTTCACGTTCCTGTTGCTGGCCCTGGCCGGCATTCCGCTGACGTCCGGCTTCATCGGCAAGTTCGTCGTGTTCAGCGCGGCGATCGACGCCGGCCTGACGCCGCTCGTGGTGATCGCCCTGGTGGCCTCGGCCGTCGCGGCGTTCTTCTACCTGCGCGTGATCGTGCTGATGTACTTCAGCGACCCGGCTCCGGACGGCCCGACCGTGACGGTGCCCGGCGCGTTCACCACGATCGCGATCACGTTGGGTGCGGTGGTGACCTTGGTGCTCGGTTTGTGGCCCACGTTCGTGCTCGATTGGGCGGGTACCGGCTCCTTCCTCAGCTAGGTGTACGTAGTCTGCTGGTGTGACCAGTAGCGAGCATGAGGGACCGGGGTTCGCGTTGGTGGACCCCGTGCTCACCGAGGTAGTCCAGGACGGCCTGGCCGAGGTGGAGCGCATCCTGCACGACGTCGTGCAGAGCGAGTTCCACCCGGTCACGGAAACCTCGCTTCACCTTGTGGAGGCGGGCGGGAAGCGCATCCGCCCGCTCTTCACACTGCTCGCATCGCAGTTCGGCGCCGACTGGGACCGGGAAAAGGTCATCAAGGCGGCCGCTGTGGTCGAGCTCACCCACCTCGCGACGCTCTACCACGACGACGTCATGGACGAGGCGACCATGCGGCGCGGAGCGGTCTCCGCGAACGCCAAGTGGGACAACAGCATCGCGATCCTGACCGGCGACTTCCTCTTCGCCCACGCGTCCCGGCTGACCGCAGACCTGGGTACGGACGCGGCGCGGATCATCGCGGAGACCTTCTCGGTCCTGGTGACCGGTCAGATGCGCGAGACCGTCGGCCCGAAGCCCGGCGAGGACGCGATCTCCCACTACCTCAAGGTGATCGAGGAGAAGACGGGCGTCCTGATCGCCACCGCGGCCAGGTTCGGCGGCATGTTCTCCGACGCGACCGAGGAGCAGACGGACGCGCTGCGCCGCTACGCCGAGGTGATCGGGGCGGCGTTCCAGATCTCCGACGATGTGATCGACATCGCGTCGCCGTCCGTCGAGTCGGGCAAGACCCCCGGCACCGACCTGCGCGAAGGCGTGAAGACGCTGCCGATGCTCTACGCGCTGGCGGATCCGTCCGAGACGCGCCTGGCCGAGCTGCTGGCGGGACCGATCACCGACGACGAGCTGGTGGACGAGGCCCTCGACCTGCTGCGCAAGTCCTCCGGCATGGACAAGGCCCGCGAGATCCTCGACGACTACGCGGACCGGGCCCGCACGGAGCTGGGCAAGCTGCCGGAGTGCGCCGCGCGCAACGCCCTCGAAGAGCTCGCGACGTACGTCGTGGAGCGCTCCCGCTAGCAGGGTGGCGGCGACCAGCCTCAGCTGACCGGCGCGAGCGCCTGCTTGCGCCGGTTCTTCAGCGCGTCGAACGTGAAGATCGCGAGGGCCAGCCACACGAGGGCGAACCCGATCCACCTGCTGGCCGGCATCGGTTCGTGCACGACGAACACGCCCCAGGCGAACTGCAGCACCGGAGCGAGGTACTGCAGCATGCCCATCGTGATCAGCGGAATCCGTTGCGCGCCCGCGCCGAACAGCACCAGCGGGATCGCCGTGACGATGCCGGTGCTCAAGATCAGCAGCGTGTGGCCGGTGCCTTCGGTGGTGAAGGTGTTCGCGCTGCCGAGGACGAGCAGGTAGACCAGCGCGAACGGGACGATCACGACGCTCTCCGCGGTGAGGCTGGTGATGGCGTCCAGCGGCACCTTCTTCTTCAGCAGCCCGTAGACGCCGAACGAGCAGGCCAGGATCAGCGAGATGATCGGCAGCCTGCCGTAGTCCACGGTGAGCACGATCACAGCGACGATCACCACAGCGATCGCTACGGTCTGCGGCAACCGCACGCGTTCCTTCAGGAAGATCATTCCGAGCGCCACGCTCACCAGTGGCGTGATGAAGTAGCCGAGCGCCGCTTCCACGACGTGGTGGCTGTTGACCGCGTAGATGTAGGTGCCCCAGTTCACCGTGATCAACACGGCCGCTGCGGTAACGATCAGCCAGCCTTTTCCTGATAGTTCGAGGAAAGGCCGCCACCGTCGGAGGATCATGACGACGATGGCGAGCGTGACGAACGACCAGACGATCCGGTGTGCGAGCACCTCGACCGGCTGGGCGGGTACGAGGAGTGGCCAGTACGCCGGGAACAAACCCCAGAGGACGTAGGCGAGTGCGCCGTACGTGAGCCCTCGCCCCTGGGTGTGAACTTCTGGCGAAGTGGTGGCCGAGGTTGTCAGAGGGGGCACAAAATCCCACTCTACGCTGGGCTTTCCGCCCGTTATTTGCGCTGAACGGCGTAGTGACGGAGCATCATCGAAGGCACTGTAGTTTGGCCGTGCTCACCCTTCCGAGTGAGTGGTCGGTGTGGTCGTAGAAGGGGCTTACCCGTGAACATCTTCGGGCAGGTCTGGCTGTGGAGCCTGCTGTCCTTCGTTGCGGGAGTACTGCTCACCTGGTTGGTGATGGTGCGCCCCGCACGCAAGCAGATTGCCGACCTGGATGATCAACTTCTCGACGCGCGCCGGAGCGCCGCGCCGGTTGAGGCGTCCGTCACCGTCGACGACTTCGTGGTCGACGAGTGGGACGCGCCGCCGCCGCGGTCGCTGAGCGACGAGGTGCTGACGCCGCCCACGGCTGTGCCGGCACTGCCTCCCGCTCCCGCGCCGTACCAGGAGCCGCCCGCCTACTTCGGCGAGCCCGTGCCGGCTCCCGCTCCGCCGCTCCACGTTCCGCCGCTCCCGGTCGTCGAGGAGCCCGAGCAGGCGTCGCAGGAGCAGGAGTCCCACGAGCAGGCCCCGTACGAGCACACGCCGTACGAGCAGGAGTCGTTCGAGCGCGAGTCGTTCGAGACGACCACCTTCGAGGCCCAGCCCGAGGCCGATGAGGAGCCGGCCGCACAGGTCCGCCAGTACCTCGAGCCCGAAGAGGCGCAGCGCCGCTTCGAGGAGCAGCTGGCCGAGCAGAAGGCACTCGCCGACGCCGAGGACGACCGCCCGCGTTCGCTGTTCGAGCGACTCGGGCCGGGGGAGGTCCCCGCCGAGACGCCGGCCGAGCAGACGACGGTCCTGTCGCAGTCCGGGCTGGAGGCCGCGGACTTCGACGAGGAGCCCGAGCTCCCGTCCGAGCAGACGTCGCACGTGCCGCTGGTCGCCGAGCCCGGCGCGCCGGCCCGCGTGCCGACCGCGGGCCCGGAGGTCGACGACCAGTCCGACGACTTCATCTACCAGCCGCGCGAGGTCTGGGCGCAGGACGAACCGGAGACGTACCTCGACGAGGCCGCCGAGCAGGAGGACGAGCCCGCCGGCACCCGCTCCGAGCAGACGACGTTCATCGCCGTCGAGGAGAGCAGCTGGCCGGACAACGACCTCACCGGCGAGTACCCCGGCCTGCGCGACGAGATCTCCGGTCAGCTGGACGGGTTCACCGAGCCGCAGTCCGAGGTGGAGCCGGAGTCCCCGGCCGAGCAGACCGGCCTGATCGAGCCGATCGTCGAGCCGGTGGACCTGGACGCGCCGAGCGTGCGCAACGGTGTCTTCGAGTCGACGCTGGCCGAGGAGCAGGAGCGGTACACCGAGCCGGAGCCTGAGCAGGAGTCCGAGCCGGAGCCGGCGTCCACGCACGAGCAGCACGAGCAGCACGAGCAGCACGAGCAGCACGAGCCCGAGCGGGTCTTCGAGGAGTTCGTCGAGCCCGAGTACACCGGGTCGTTCTCCCAGCCGTTCATGACCCCCGGTGCCCCGCCGCCCGCGCCGTTCTCGGCGTTCGAGCCGCGGGTGGAGTCCGAGGAGCCCCAGGAGCGTTCGGTCCGCGCCGTCGGTGCCGCGTTCTCCCACGGAACTGAGACCCCGGCCGCACCGCCCGCTCCGGCCGCGCCCGCTCCGGTCGCCGAACAGCCGCGTTCGCTGTTCGAGCCGCTGCTCGACGCCGACGAGCCGTTGCCGGCCCTCGGCCAGACCCGCAAGCTGCCGGACACCAGCAACGACCAGCCGTTCGTGCCGAAGTTCGTGCCGAGCGACGAGCCGCTGCTCGCCGCCCCGCCCGAGCCGGAGCCCGAGCCCGTCGACCTGCCGCAGCGCCACACCGAGGCAGGCCTGCCGATCCGCGAGGCCCGGCGCACCACGCCTCAGCGTCAGCAGAGCTTCCCCGCGTTCTCGGCGTTCGAGCAGCCGAAGCAGGAGGCACCGCCCACGCCGTCGCTCCCGCAGCGTCCCCGTCCGGTCGGGTACTCGCCGTCCACCGGCGGCCGCCCGAACGGCACGCCCGCGGGCCCGGCGCCGGCGCGCTTCCAGCAGCCGGAGGGCTTCAACCCGCGCTCGCCGTTCGGTCCCGGCTCGGTCCTGCCGAAGTCGGACGGCCACGCGCCGGCTGCGGACTTCTCGGTGAAGGCCACGCTCACCGGCCGTCGTTACTACAGCGAGGGATCGGCGAACTTCGGCGACACCCGTGCGGACGTGTGGTTCCGCACGGAGGCCGACGCGGAGAAGGCCGGGTTCCGCCCGGCCCCGTGACCGAGCACAGCGACAAAAGGCCCCCACCGCGTTCTTGGGTTCTAGGAGTCGTCGCAACACCTCAGTTGAGGGGTTGCGGTGGACTTCGAGATCCGGGACCGGTCGGTCAATCAGGGCCGTCGTCGTCTGACGCGTGAGCGCGAGGCTTATCTTGCGCTCGTGTGTCAGGGCGTGAGCAGTCGAGAAGCATGCACGATCGTCGGGATCAACGTCCGGACCGGCAAACGCTGGCGCAACGGCCGTAACCCGACCGGCCGTCAGGCAGGGGCGCCGCCGATCACCTCGGCGGCGCCTTCTGTTGTGCGGGGCCGGTTTCTGAACGAGAACGAACGCATCGTCATCGCCGACCGCCGACGCGCCGGTGCCACGATCCGTCAGATCGCCGCCGAACTGGATCGTGATCCCGCGACAGTGAGCCGGGAGCTGCGCCGCAACGCGCATCAGGTGTCCGGCGACTACCGCCCACACGCCGTGCAGGCCCGTGCCGATGCCCGCCGGCCACGGCCGAAAGTCCGCAAGCTCGCGGCCGATACCGGGCTTCACCATGTCGTGCAGGACCATCTGGCCCGTAAACACAGTCCCGAACAGATCGCGGCGATGCTGCGACGGGACTTCCCCGACCGGCCGGAGTGGCACGTGGTCCACGAAACGATCTACCAGTCCCTGTACGTCCAAGGCCGCGGTGAGTTGCGCCGCGAGGTCGCCCTCGCGCTTCGCACCGGCCGCACCATGCGCAAACCCCGGCGACAGCCAGGACAACGCCAGCCCCGGTTCCTCAGCCCGATGGTCATGATCAGCGACCGGCCCGCCGACGCCGAAGACCGCGCCCTGCCAGGACATTGGGAAGGCGACCTGATCATCGGCAAGGACGGCGCTTCCGCGATCGGCACCCTCGTCGAACGCGCCACCCGCTACGTGATGCTGCTGCACCTACCACACGGTCGCACCGCCGAGCAGGTCCGCGACGCCCTGACCACCGCAGTCAAGTCCCTGCCCTCACACCTGTGGCAATCGCTGACCTGGGACCAAGGCGCCGAGATGGCCAGCCACGCCGCGTTCACCCTGGCCACCGACATCCCCGTCTACTTCTGCGACCCCGCCAGCCCCTGGCAACGCGGCAGCAACGAGAACACCAACGGCCTGCTACGCCAATACTTCCCCAAAGGCACCGATCTCTCGGTCCACACGCCCGAACACCTCACGTTCGTGGCCACCGAACTCAACCAGCGCCCACGCAAAACGCTCGGCTGGGACAACCCAGCCGAGCGCCTCGCTAAACTTCTGACCGAAGCCAGTTGATCACCTGTGTTGCGACGACCCCTAGAAACCGCCCGTTCTGTGGGGGCCTTTCGGTTGTTCCGGGGTCAGCCGACCACGGTCCAGGTGTCCTTGCCGTGCAACAGCTTGCTCAGGTCCGCGGCCTTGCTGGCCTTGGCCTCGTTGACCTGCGCGCGCACTCCGTCGTCGTACGTCGTGCGGTCCGCACGGCGGAACACGCCCGTGACGGTGTGCGTGAGGTCCTGCGTCGACAGCCGCGAGAGCGCGAACGACAGGTTCAGGTCCGACGCGTCGTGCACGACGATGTCGCTCGCGTCCACGTCCGCGGACTTGGCGACCGCGAGCCCGAAGCCCTCGCGGACCACGCAGTACTCGCCCTCACGACCGAACCGGATCGGCTCGCCGTCGACGACGTGGATGATCCGCCGCTGTGCCTCGTCCGCGTCCTTCAGCACGTCGAACGCGCCGTCGTTGAAGATCGGGCAGTTCTGGTAGATCTCCACGAGCGCCGAGCCGCGGTGTTCCGCCGCCTGGCGCAGCACCGAGGTGAGACCTGCCTTGTCCGAGTCGAGCGCCCGGCCCACGAAGGAGGCCTCCGCGCCCAGCGCCAGCGACACCGGGTTGAACGGGTGGTCGACCGAGCCGATCGGCGTCGACTTGGTGACCTTGCCCGGCTCCGAGGTCGGCGAGTACTGGCCCTTGGTGAGGCCGTAGATCCTGTTGTTGAACAGCAGGATCTTGAGGTTCACGTTGCGGCGCAACGTGTGGATCAGGTGGTTGCCGCCGATGGACAGCGCGTCACCGTCACCCGTCACCACCCACACGCTCAGGTCGGGCCGCGCCACGGCGAGACCTGTGGCGATGGCCGGCGCACGACCGTGGATGGAGTGCATGCCGTACGTGTTCATGTAGTACGGGAAGCGGGACGAGCACCCGATGCCCGAGACGAACACGATGTTCTCGCGCTTGAGACCCAGCGACGGCAGGAACGACTGCATGGTGTTGAGCACGATGTAGTCGCCACAGCCGGGGCACCAGCGGACTTCCTGGTCGGACTTGTAGTCCCTGGCCGTCTGCTTCTCGTCGGTGGTGGGCACCCCGGTCAAGCCGGGGATTCCGAGGTCGATCGAGGTCACGCCGACACCCCCTTGATCACGTCAGCGAGCACGTCCTGCAGCTCCTCCGCCTTGAAGGGAAGGCCCTGCACCTTGGTGTAGGAGATCGCGTCCACCAGGTACTTCGCCCTCAACAGCAACGCCAGCTGTCCCAGGTTCATTTCCGGCACGATGACCTTTTCGTACGACTTCAGCACGTCACCCAGGTTCTTGGGGAACGGGTTGAGGTGCCGCAGGTGCGCGTGCGCGACCGGGAGGCCGAGCTTGCGGACCCGCCGTGCCGCGGCGCCGATCGGGCCGTAGGACGAACCCCAGCCGACGACCAGGACCTTCGCGTTGCCGTCCGGGTCCTCGACCACGACGTCCGGCACCTCGATGCCGTCGATCTTGGCCTGGCGCAGGCGAACCATCTTGTCGTGGTTCTCCGGGTCGTACGAGATGTTGCCGGTGACGTCCTGCTTCTCCAGACCGCCGATGCGGTGCTGCAGGCCAGGAGTGCCGGGCACGGCCCACGGGCGTGCCAGCGTCTCCGGGTCGCGGGAGTACGGCTGGAAGTTCTCCGGGTCCGTCGCGAACTCGACGGTGAGGTCGGGCAGCGTCTCGACGTCGGGGATCATCCACGGCTCGGAGCCGTTCGCGATCGCGCCGTCACTCAGGAACAGCACCGGAGTGCGGTACTGCAGCGCGATCCTGGTCGCGTCGACCACTGCGTCGAAGCAGTCCGAAGGGGACTGCGGCGCCACGATCGGCACCGGCGACTCGCCGTTGCGGCCGAACATCGCCTGCAGCAGGTCGGCCTGCTCGGTCTTCGTCGGCAGACCGGTGGACGGGCCACCGCGCTGCACGTCGATCACGAGCAGCGGCAGTTCGGTCATCACGCCGAGGCCGATGGTCTCGGACTTCAGTGCGATGCCGGGACCGGACGTCGACGTCACGCCGATCGCGCCGCCGTAGGACGCGCCGAGGGCGATGCCGATGCCCGCGATCTCGTCCTCGGCCTGCACCGTGGTGATGTCGAAGTTCTTGTGCTTGCTCAGCTCGTGCAGGATGTCCGACGCCGGCGTGATCGGGTACGTGCCGAGCACGACGGGCAGCTTCGCGAGCTGGGCCGCCGCGACGATGCCGTACGCCGTCGCCGTGTTGCCGGTGATCTGGCGGTAGGTGCCGACGTTGAGCTTCGCGGGCGCCACCTCGTAGGTGACCGCGAAGGCCTCGGTCGTCTCGCCGTAGTAGAAGCCGGCGCGGAAGGCCAGGACGTTGGCCTCGGCGATGTCCGGCTTCTTCGCGAACTTCTCGCGCAGGAACCGTTCCGTGCCCTCGGTCGGCCGGTGGTACATCCACGACAGCAGGCCGAGCGCGAACATGTTCTTCGCGCGTTCGGCGTCCTTCTTGCCGAGACCGGTCTCTTCGAGGGCGCCGATGGTCAGCGTCGCCATGGCGACCTTGTGGACCTGGAACCTCTCGAGCGAGTCGTCCTCGAGCGGGTTCGAGTCGTACCCGACCTTCGTCAGGTTCCGCTTCGAGAACTCGTCGGTGTTGACGATGAGGATGCCGCCGTCCGGCAGGTCGACGACGTTCGCCTTGAGCGCGGCGGGGTTCATCGCGACGAGAACGTCGGGACGGTCGCCGGGCGTCAGGATGTCGTAGTCGGCGAAGTGCAGCTGGAACGACGACACACCGGGCAGGGTCCCCTGTGGTGCGCGGATCTCGGCGGGGAAGTTGGGCTGCGTGGCGAGGTCGTTGCCGAACGCCGCCGCTTCCGACGTGAACCGGTCTCCGGTGAGCTGCATGCCATCACCGGAGTCGCCGGCGAAGCGGATCACAACGCGATCCAGCTTGCGGGTCTCAGTGCTCATTCCTACGCCGATACCTCTCTCCAAGGGTGGCCGTGCCCCACCACGAGGGTAGTCGCCAGGACCGCCTGCGAGACGGGCCGTGTACCACCAGGCGAGACGAACTGTCCCATCTGCCGCAACGGGTCCTTAACTCAACGGTAAGCACAGCACTACCAGCGGATACCCGAATGCGGCAGACGTCACCCTCGATACCTGTTACCCAAGGTAACACTTACCGTCCGCTGATCCGAGCCTTCATCGCGGCAAGCCTCGCAGCGAACTCTGGAGTGTCGATCGAAGCGACCTGTGGGATCAGCTCGAGCGCGACCGCTTCCGCGTGGTCGTGCATTGCATCGGTCGCCCGCATCGTCGCCTTGATGGTCCGGACGAGTTCAGCCGGAGCCTCGGCAGAGGCCCTCGCCAGCTCTTTCGCCACTGTGAGTGGGTCTTCGGCCCTGGCGTAGGCCAGTCCGAGCGCGACGGCCTGGTCGGCGTCGAGGATCTGCCCGAACAAGGTCATCGCCGTGGCGGTCTGAGGGCCGACGAGCCGCTGCAGCATCCACGTCATGCCGCCGCCGGGGTGGATGCCGAGCTGCAGGAACCGCGCGTCGAACCGCGCCTTCGGCCCGGCGATCCGGACGTCCGCGGCCAGCGCGAGGTTCAGCCCCGCACCGACCGCCGCCCCGTTGACCGCGGCGATCGTGGGGATCTTCGCGTTGGCCACGGCGAGAAAGCCCTGGTAGATCCGCTTCAGCCCCTCGTCCTTGGAGTTGCCGAGCTGCGTGAGGTCCGCACCGGCGCAGAACGCCGGCGGGGCACCCGTGATGACCAGCGCGTTGGCTTCCCGTTCCGCTTCCCCGACCTTGTCCGCGAGCTCCTGCGACAGGTCGATGGTCAGTGCGTTGCGCCGCTCGGGATCGTTGATCGTGATCACGGCGACGGAATCGTGGTGCTCCAGCAGAACCTCAGCCATGCCCCGAACCCTAGGGCGCGATCGGCCGGTCCAAGAGCCGGGACAGCACAACCGTCGACACGGTCCGGTCGATGATCTCGACGGCCCTGAGCCGCTCCAGCGCGGTCTCCAGGTGGTGGATGTCCGCGGCCCGCAGGTGCACGATCGCGTCCGCGGCCCCTGACACCGTGTAAGCCGCGCTGACCTCGGCCATCGGCTCCAGCCGGTGCTGGATGTCGTGCGGTGCGACGTTCCCCTTGCAGTGCACCTCGACGAAGGCCTCGGTGCCCCACCCCAGCGCCTCCGGGTCCACCACCGCCGTGAACCCGCGCAACACCCCTGTGTCCAGCAGTTTGTCGACCCGCCGCTTCACCGCGGGCGCACTCAGACCCACCTCCTTCCCGATCTCCGCGTAGCTGGAACGGGCGTTGGCCATGAGGCACGAAATGATTCGCTGGTCGATGCTGTCCACACGCAACATTCTGCCCTAGTTAACGCAATGTCGCGGCGTTGATCGATGGTCTAACCGCCGTTTACATTTCGATCCATGACCGTATCCATCTCCGGGCCCGGCGAGCCGATCACGCTCGACATCGCCGCACCCCTCGCGGCGGCGCAGGATCTCCTTCCTGGGCGCGTGCCCACGACCCGTCGGTACCTCATGTGCCCGCCGACGTACTTCACGGTGGAGTACGCCATCAACCCGTGGATGGATCCCACTCAGCCCACCAGCACAACGCTGGCCGTGGAGCAGTGGACCGCGCTCAAGGAGACCTACGAACGCCTGGGCCACGACGTGCAGGTGATCGAGCCGGTCCCCGGCCTCCCGGACATGGTCTTCTCGGCCAACAGCGGCACCGTCATCGACGGCCGAGTCCTGGGCTCGAGGTTCAGGGCCTCCCAGCGCTCGGCCGAAGCCGACCACTTCCGCCGCTGGTTCCTGTCGTCGGGCTACAAGTCCGTGGTCATGCCCACCGCCGTGAACGAGGCGGAGGGCGACTTCACCTGGACCGGCTCCCTGCTCCTGGCCGGCACGGGCTTCCGCACGGACCCCGGCGCGCACTCGGAGGCCCAGGAGGTCCTCGGCGTCCCGGTCGTGTCCCTGCAACTGGTCGACCCGCGCTTCTACCACCTCGACGTGGCGTTGTTCATGCTCGACGACCAGTCCCCGTCCCCCCTGATCGCCTACTACCCGGAGGCCTTCTCGCCGGGATCCCAGCAGGTCCTTCGCCGGCTTTTCCCGGACGCCGTCATCGCCAACGACGACGACGCCGTGTGCCTCGGCCTGAACGCGGTGTCCGACGGCAAGCACGTCGTCATGCCGGTGGAGGCCACGCATCTCGCCGAGCAGGTGGCGCGGCGCGGGTTCGAGCCCGTGTTCGTGGACATCTCGGAGCTGCGCAAGTCGGGCGGCGGCCCGAAGTGCTGCACGATGGAACTGCGCGGCTAGACCTCGCCCACGCAGTGCCGTTCCGCGAGAGCGGAACGAAAGAACGCCCCCGGCGATCGTTGCCGGGGGCGTTCTTTCGTCAGGCCGTGAGCTGCTGCTGGTGCTGATGGACCTCGACCGGTCCGACGTGGACGGAGCTGAGGCCGAGCAGGTACCACGTGGTCGCCAGGACGGCCGTGATGACGGCCAGGGCGACCAGCAGCTTCACCAGGGCGGACCAGGTGCTCGTCAGGCGGTGGACCAGGGCCGGCCACGTGCCGGGGTCCTGCGGGGTCTGCATCGTGCTTCTCCTCGGCGAATGTTTCTCTCGTCCCTTTGCATTCAGTTAACCGACCCTTTTGAAGGGCGTCCACCGCGATTTTCGCAAGTGCTCGGCAAGATTTATAAATTGCGGATCTTGTGCGGCAGAAGTTCCGCAAATTTCCGCGCGATCGGCAAGTCTGCGGCAAGTCTGCGGGTGCGATGTCCCCTTTCTGTCAACCTTTGTGGAGACTGGTGGAGTGGAATAGGTGTCGTGAGGTGTGCGGGTGCCGAGATCGGTTAGGATTTCGGCTCCCCCATCGATCTTCGTGCCTTCGCCGAGGAGTCCCCGATGCCTCTTCCCGACGAATCGTCCCTGCACAAAGGGCTGGGCGTGCGCAGACCGGACATCGCCGACGTCCGGGAGACGCCGCTCGCGAACCTGCTCCACATCGGACGCGACGACGAGCGGGTCGTCGTGCTGGCCAAGCTCTTGTGGCAGGTCGGCGCGGCGATCGAGGGCGTGACGGCTGACGCGGACAAGCAGAAGGCGCTGACGTGCGCCTACAACCTTCCCTGGGATCCGCAGCTCAACCGCCTGGATCTCGGTGGCCGGTTGAGGTTGCTGGAACAACGCTGCCCCGGAGTACGAGGGTTCCGGGAGAACACCACCAACAAGCTGCCTTCCATTTACGTGAAGCGGATCTGCGCCTACTGGCGATCGGGAAAGAACAAGCCCGCACCCGCGGCCGAGGTCGAACGGATCGCGGCCGAGGAGCGGGAGCGCGCGGAGAGTGGTGTCGATGACGCCCTGCTGGTCATCCCGTCGATTTCTCTCGAGGAACGGATGCGCAACGTGAACTGCCCTCCGACGGCGGAGGTGGAGAGGGTGCTCCTGCGGTCGCCGTTGTTTTTCGAGATCAGCGACAGTGACCACGTCGTCACCCTGAGAAATGACGAATGTGAGCGGCTGCTGGCGTTCACCACCGCCGAGCAGTTCGCGGGGTATGCGGGGCCTGGCCGCGGGTTCGTGGAGGCGATGGGACGCGAGGTGGTCGAACAGCTGGCCGCGTTCGACTGGATCGGGCTGGCGGTGAACCCGACCGCGGAAGACCAGACGTACCTGAACCTGAGCCCGTTCGATCTTGCGCGGATCCGCCGCCAGTTGCAGACCGAGGAGGTCTGAGGTGGAGAAGTTCTCCGCAGACCTCGACGAGATCGAGGCGGTGGCCCGCAAGTTCGTCCGCGTGGCCGAGGACGTGCGCGGTCACGTCGCGTGGAAGTTCGGCATCGACACCGAACGCTGGCCCGCCGACGACCCGGTGCGCGCCGCAGTGGTCACGTATCAAACGAGCCTGCGAGCGGCGATGGAACGGCTGTGCGACCGGGCCGAGAGCATCGCCGAGTCGTTGCGCGACACGGCGGACGACTACCGCGCCGCGGACGAAGACCTCGTCCAGCGGCTGAGAGAGCTGAGGGCGGGTGAGGCGCCTTGACCCAGGACGAGGGAGACGGCGATGACTCGTCGTCTCAGCCAGGCGAGCCGGGTCAGTCCGGTGACGCCGCGGAACCGGAGGCGCCGGCGCATCCACCCGGCCACCCGAGCTGGCTGCGGATCCTGTCCGAGACGAACTCGGCCCAGCGCGCCCCGCTGGAGGAGGGTGCCGACCGGGTTCGGGGCATCGACCCGACGCACTGGTCAGGTGCCGCGCGGGACGGCTACACCGCCCGCCGCGACGAGCTCGCCGGGCAGTGGCGGGACGTGCTCGACGTCCACGACGGCGTCAGCGACCAGATCGACGGCTACAACAGGTTCCTGCTCCAGCTCCCCAGGCTGTGGGAGGACTACCGGCACGACCCCGATGAACTCCGACGGCTGAGCGCGCTGCATGACGCGACCGCCGAGCGACTGGCGCGCGCGTTGGAGGGGGAGGCGGCCAAGCTCGACCAGCTGGTGGGCGAACCGGCGTCGCGCGAGGACCTGCGCGCGACAGGACTGTGGCCGAAGCCGGCGCCGGATCAGAACCTGGCCGCGGATCCTGACCCGGTCCCGGAACCCAGGTCCGACTCCGGCTCCGGCCAGGACGCGGACACCGGCCAGGACGCCGATTCCGGTTCGGACTCGGACCCCGGTCCGGATCCGCAGTCCAGCCCTGACTCCCCGCAGTCCGACTCCACCACAACCAACTCCGGGGAGGCGCCACCACCGCACGAGCAGAGACCCGACCCGATCACGGTGCGCGAGCGGTTCCGCGAGCACGACCTCGTCAACGAGCTGATGCAGTCCGGTCGCAGGGTGGAGCGGTTCCTGTGGAAGCGCCCTGTCTCCTAGATGACTGAGCGAGAACGGCACGAGTACACGGCCTCGGTCGCCAGGACGGCGGGCTTGATCTGCGCTCGGTGAAGGCTGAACCAGCCTTCGCCAGCGCAGATCAGTCTCGCGTCAGGTCCCGATTCGCGAACGACTCACACGCTTTGCAGCGGCGGATACGGATCGTCGGATGCCGGCGGGGGAGTGAGCTTGGCGTTGAGCGCCTGAGCTTCCTGGAGCTGGTCTTCCAGGGTGACGATGCGGCAGGCGGCGTCCAGTCCTGTGCCCTGGTCGACCAAGGTGCGGACGCGAGAGGCCAGACGCAGTTGGTGGCGGCTGTACCGGCGGTGCCCGCCGGCTGAGCGCTGGGGCTCGATGAGCTTCGCCTCGTCGAGGCTGCGCAGGAAGTTCGCCGTCGTGCCGAGCAGTTCCGCGGCCCGGCCCATCGTGTAGGCGGGGTAGTGCTCGTCGTCGAACTTCTCCGCTGCGGTCTGCGGTTCGTTGTTCACAGATTCATTGCTGCCTGGGGTCATCGCGCCTCCGCATCACGAGGGGCCCCGGTGCAGTAGCACCGGGGCCCCAAGGGTTGTTGGGTTTCACTTCCACCTAGCCGACCGTGAGATCGGCATCCTCTTTCCGCATGCCCCGTACTGCAAGCGGGCGCTGCGGGGATCGCGTGTGCGTAACCGAAGACCACCTTCCAATCTGATGGAACCGCGGTACCCGTCCGGCGGAGTTCAGCCGAAGGCGGGCGATCCGATGGTGTGCAACCCTTCCCTTCTCCTCTGAGTACTGACTTTTCTTCTCTCACGTGGCTGTCGGCACCGGACCTCTTGCACATGCCGGATTCACCTCACCGACCGCCCCTGGTCACCTGCCAGAACCCCTTCCACTGATCGGCTCCGGCACATCTGACCGTCTTGCACTTGCGATTTCAAACTGCACTTGCACTTGCGATTTCAAACTGCACTTGCACTTGCGACTTCAACTTCGGAACTGCCACTTGCACCTGCTGATAATGCGGTCGCCGGCTCCGGGTTCTTGCACTGCGTCCGGTCTTGCCTGCCGACTTCCCTTGGTCGCGTGCCTCAAGCCCTAGAACAACGAGCTCTGACGCGCCTGACCGTCCTGCACTTGCTTCACGGGTAGTTCATCATCTCCCGTGTCATGTTCTCTCTCGTCCAACGAGGAGAAGACTACACACGCCAGACGGACAATGTCTACTCCCGCCACCATAGATTTGCTCGATCGGGTGACGCAGCTGTGTTGACCTGGTCTGATTCGATCAGTCCGCCCGGCAGTGAGGGGTGTCCCGTGACCGGCCAGCAACAGCACGAGTACAAGGCGTCGCTGAGGGTGTTCAGCGAGTCGCTGGCGCTGCCGGACCTCGTTGCCGCCCTTGGCGAACCCACCAGGAGCTACGACATCGGCGACCTGGTCAGTCCACGGCGCCCCGACGGCCCTCGCCGGACCAGCGCCTACTGGTCTCTCGGCAGTCAGGCGCAGCGCACAGACCCGCTCGACCAACACATCGCAGAACTCGTCACGTTCGTCGACGCGCACAGACGTGAGATCGACGCGCTCAGGGACAAGGCCCAGATCGACGCCTTCTGCGGAGTTTTCACAGGCGACGACACGCAAGGCGGCTTCACTCTCACGTCCGGCCTGATGCGCAGGCTGGGCGAGCTCAACCTGGACGTCGGCTTCGACCTGTACTAGACGAGTAAGTCCTAAGTCCGGGCGGTGTCTGGAGACGGACGAAGGGTGTTCAAGATCAGTTTGTGAGGACCGACCTGAACACCCTTCTGACCGCACTTTACGTCAAGATCGATGACTGCTTAGGCAGGCCCGCCCGGGCCGGTCGACCACCGCGGCTGACCGATGCCGAACTACTGACCCTCGCTGTCGCCCAAGCGTTGCTCGGCATCCGCTCTGAGGCGCGCTGGCTGCGGTTCCTTCCTCGTCATCTGCCCGACGCTTTCACTTACCTGCCACAGCAATCCGGCTACAACAAGCGGCTGCGCACCGCGGTCCCGCTGCTCAAAAAAGTCATCCGGCTGCTCGCCGTCGATACTGACCTGTGGACTGACGCGACCTGGGTCGTGGACTCCACGCCGGTCGAGTGCGGCCGCTCCCGCGAGACCACCAAGCGCTCCGAACTGGCCGGCTGGGCGGGCTACGGCTACTGCTCGTCGCATTCGCGGTTCTTCTGGGGCCTGCGCCTGCACCTGGTCTGCACTCCGGCCGGGCTGCCGATCACCTGGGCCCTGGCCAACCCGAAGCTCGATGAACGCCAGGTACTGATGGCGATCCTGGATCACGACCCGTCCGTGCTGGCAGACCGGCCCGGTCTGCTGATCATCGCGGACAAGGGCTACGTCTCCCGCGAGCTGGACGCGTTCCTGGCCGAACGCGGGGTCCGGCTGCTGCGCCCGTCCTATCGCAACCGCACCCCACATCCAGCTGAGCACCTGCTCAAGCCGGTGAGGCAACTGATCGAGTCAGTCAACGACACGCTCAAAGGCCAGCTCGACCTCGAACTGCACGGCGGACGCACCATCGACGGCGTCACCGCCCGCATCGCCCAACGCGTCCTCGCACTGACCGCCGCGATCTGGCACAACCGCGCCACCGGCCAGCCCATCACCCGATCCCTGATCGCCTACGACCACTGATCAGTTAGGACTTACTCGTCTAG
>NZ_JAXAVV010000026.1:0-131276 GCF_033949925.1 Lentzea kristufekii | reverse complement strand
TTTCGTCCGCTTGACACCCCTCCTCTCATGTGGCCCGCTCTTGGTGCGGCTCGTGACGGGACCCCACCGCCAACGCACCCAGCTACGCAACCGGCAGCCGCCCAAAGCAACAGGCGTGCCATCTACCTACGGACGGCGCCACCCCCCGATCAGATTGCCGGGGGTCTGGGGGCAGAGCCCCCAGGGGAAAGCACGCAACCGCAAGGTCGCCGCCCGCAAGGTGACCCACCCGCCCGGTCGCGGCACGCAAGGCAACCACCCGCAAGCGTCGCGTCACGCCGACGACCGAACCAACGGCGGACTCAACACCCCAACATCCCCCCGCCGATACAGGGCAGCCGGCCGCCCCCCATCCCGAGAGGTACTCCCCCCAGTAGGAACCAAAAACCCCTCAACCCCCGTGACCTTCCGATGAAAGTTACGAGGATCCAACCCAACCCCCCAAACGATCTCATAAACCCGCCGCAACTCAGCCACGGTGAACTCAACCCCGCAGAACTCGGTCCCAAGCCCGGTGTACTCCAACTTGGCCCGAGCCCGCTCCACCCCATCAGCCAAGATCCGCGAATGATCAAAGGCCAACGACGAAACCTCCGAAACAGGCACCCAAGCAGCCGAAGCGGCATCACTCCCAGCCACAGGCACAGGCAGATCAGGCGCCAACGCCAAGTAGGCCACAGAAACAACCCTCATCCGAGGATCCCGCCGAGGCTCCCCGTAGGTAGCAAGCTGCTCCAGAAACAGCCCAGAAACCCCGGTCTCCTCCACCAACTCCCGAGCAGCAGCAGCATCCACGGACTCGGCAACCTGAACAAACCCCCCAGGCAACGCCCACCGCCCCCGAAACGGCGCCTCCCCCCGCCGAACCAGCAGCGCACACAACGCATCGGCCCGAACGGTCAACACCACGAGATCGACCGTGACAGCGAAGGGAGGGAAATCACTTGGCGTGTACACCCCACGAAGTATAGGCTTATCGTCAGAACGACGACAAGCCGACAGACCGCAAGCCAAGAGGAGCCAGCCCCATGGCCGACATCAGCCGCTACCCAGGACTCCGCCACCTCAGGGGAGCCCTCACCGTCCACATCCGACACGTCGACAAGGGCAAGCTGATCCACGAAGGCACGGGCCTGAGCTTCTGGTTCCGCCCAAGAACCGCGGTCCTGTCGGAAGTACCGGTGGACGACCGCGAACTCCCCATGCTGTTCCACGCGAGAACCCACGACTACCAGGACGTGACGGTCCAGCTGACCATCACCTACCGATGCACCGACCCGGAAACCGCCACGGCCAGGATCGACTTCTCGATCGACCCGGACACCGGCACCTGGCGCCAGGACCCGCTGAGCCAGATCGCGAACACCCTCACCGAGAGCACCCAGCAGCACGCCCTCAAGATCCTCGGCACCCTGAACCTCGACACCGCCATCAGGACCGGCGTGGAACGGGTCAAGCAGGCGGTCGCCGAGAACCTCACCGCGGACCACATCGGCCTGGAGATCATCGACGTCAGGGTCGTGGCGATCCGCCCGGACGCGGACATGGAGAAGGCCCTCCAGACCACCGTCAGGGAGAAGGTCCAGCAGGAGGCCGACAAGGCGACCTACGAGCGCCGCGCGATGGCGGTCGAACGCGAGCGGTCGATCAGCGAGAACGAGCTCCAGAACCAGATCGAACTGGCCAAGCGCGAGGAGCTCCTGGTCGTCCAGCGAGGCGCGAACGCGTTGAAGAAGGCCGAGGACCACGCCAGGGCCAGCCGCGTCGCCGACGACGCCAAGGCCGAGGGCATCCGCAAGCTGGCCGAAGCAGAAGCCGCGGGCGAGAAGGCGCGGCTCGACGCCTACAAGGAGGTCCCGCAGGAGACCCTCTACGCACTGGCGGTCAAGGAACTCGCCGGCAACCTGCCCGAGATCGGCAGCATCACCCTGACCCCGGACCTGATCCAGCCGCTCCTGCAGAGACTGGCCCGATGAGTCTCGCCCCGCGAATTGTGCTGGTGCACCGGCGCACCGAGCTGACAGAGTTGCTGGCACGACACGGGACGCGAGGTCAGGTCGAGTTCTTCCTCAAGTCCCGCAACAGAACCCTGGACGAGGTGGTGGACCGTGACCAGCAGGCCCGCAGGGCGTTGGGAGACGTCAGCGCCGCGATCCCGCTCGACTGGCGCCGCGGCGTCGTCGAGCGGGAAGACCTGTCGCGGTTCCTGTTCGCGCCCGAGGACGTAGTCGTCATCGTCGGTCAGGACGGACTGGTCGCCAACGTCGCCAAGTACCTCGACGGCCAGCCCGTGATCGGCATCAACCCGGAACGGGGTGTGCTGGCGAAGCACGCCCCCGGTGACGCGAAGGAACTCCTGCACAGCACCGGCGACACCGAGGACCGCACGATGGTCGAGGCCAGGGCGGACGACGGTCAGACCCTCCACGCGCTCAACGAGATCTACGTCGGCCACCCGAGCCACCAGACCAGCCGCTACCGCATCAGGAACGAACGCCAGGCCTCGTCCGGCATCCTCGTGGGCAGCGGCACCGGGGCGACGGGCTGGTGCAGTTCGGCGCACCGCGAGAGGCAGAGCCCGCTCACCCTGCCCACCCCGACCGAACGCAGGCTCGTCTGGTTCGTCAGAGAGGCCTGGCCGTCGCCGAGCACCGGCATCGACCACACCGAGGGTGAGATCACCGACCGCCCGCTCGACATCGACGTGGAGTCGGACGGACTGGTGGCGTTCGGCGACGGCATCGAGAGCGACGCGCTACGACTGGGCTGGGGACAGCGGCTGAGCATCGGACTCGCCGCCCGCCGGCTCCGCCTGGTGCGCTGACCCGATCACCAGCAGGCACACCCCGGACAGCACGGCGCCCGCGATCAGGTACAGGGCGATGGCCCAGGTTCCGGTGCGCAGCAACGACTGCGCGACCAGCGGCGCGAGCCCGCCACCGAGCACCGCCCCGAGCTGGAAGCTCAACGCCACCCCGCTGTACCGCACACGAGTGCGGAAGAGCTCGGCGAAGTAGGCGGCCGATGGACCGAACAACGCGGCCGAGCCCACGAACCCGAGCACCATGGCGAACGTGAACCAGCCCGAGTCCGTCAGCCAGAACAGGGGGAACGCGAACGCGGCCTGGAAGATCGCCCCGCCGAACATCACCGGCAGCCGCCCGACGCGATCGGACAGCAACGCGAACGCGGGCACCGCGACGACCTGCGCCAGCGACCCGACCACGGTCGCGATCAGCAGGTCGTCCGCGGAGATCTTCAACGCGGTGCGCCCGTACCCGATCATGAACACGCTCAGCACGTAGATGAAGATCGTGAAGCCGAGGTTCACGCCGGCCCCCAGCAGCACGACGCGCCACCGGTCGCGCAGCACCTCGGCGATCGGCAGCCGCGACTTCTCGGCACGCACGAACTGCGGCGACTCCGACACGCGCAGCCGGATGTAGAGGCCGATCCCGACCAGCACGACCGAGAACAGGAACGGCAACCGCCAGCCCCAGCTGAGGAAGTCCGGCCCGGAAGCGCGCGACGACACGTACATCGCGAGGTTCGCCAGCACGAGCCCGACCGGCGAGCCGATGAACACCCAGCTGCCGTACCAGCCCCAACGCCCCGGCGGCGCGTGCTCGACGGCCATCAGCGACGCGCCGCCCTGCTCGCCGCCCATGAAGAAGCCCTGCACGACCCGCAACAACACCAGCAGCACCGGCGCGAGGATGCCGACCTGGGCGTACGTCGGCAGCAGGCCGATCAAGGCCGTCGACAGACCGGTCACCGACAGGGTCACCACGAGCATCGCGCGGCGCCCGATCCGGTCGCCGAGGTGACCGATCACCGCACCGCCCAGCGGCCGGGCGAAGAAGCCCGCGCCGAACGTGGCGAACGCGAGCAGCACCCCGACGCGCGAGTCGAACTGCGGGAAGAAGATCTTGTCGAACACCAGCGCCGAAGCTGTGCCGTAGAGCAGGAAGTCGTACAGCTCGATCGTATTGCCGACCGCTGAAGCGGCCGCCACTTTGCGTACCCCCGTCATCGTTCCAGCCTGGTCGAGGGATTGACACTGCGCAATGGTCCGGTCAGCCTTCGTCCTACGTTCCTACTCTTCAGTAACGAGGTAGCAATGACGCGCCGAGTGACTGTTGTCTCCCTGCTCACGGCCCTGATCGCGGCCATGCTGGCACCGCCCGCCAGCGCCGCCCCGCAGTACCGGAACTACGTCTCGCTCGGAGACTCGTTCGTGTCGGGACCGTTCATCCCCCTGCAGCGGCTCGACCCGCTGAGCTGCTTCAAGTCCACCCAGAACTACCCGTCCGTCCTCGCCAGGAGGCTCGGCGTCACCAACTTCACCGACATCTCCTGCGGTGGCGCGCAGACCAAGGACATGGCGGGCGTCCAAAGCGGCATCCCCGGCCAGTCCGTGCCGCAGTTCTCCGCCCTCAAGGCCGACACGGACCTCGTCACGGTCTCCATCGGCGGCAACGACATCGGCTTCTCCGACATCATCCTGACCTGCGCCGGCAAGAGCGTGCTCGACCCGCACGGCGCTCCCTGCAAGGCGAACTACGGCGACTCGCTCGCCCAGCGCGTCGACGCCACCGCCGCCAAGGTGGCCGCCGTGCTCGCCGGCATCAAGCAGCGCTCGCCGAAGGCCAAGATCGTCGTCGTCGGCTACCTGCGCATCCTGCCCTCGTCCGGTGGGTGCTGGCCGATCGTGCCGATCTCGAGGGGCGACGTGCCGTACCTCGACAACGTGCAGAAGCAGCTCAACGGAATGCTCGGCACCCAGGCGCAGGCCGCCGGTGCCACGTTCGTGAACCCGTACGACATCAGCTCCGGTCGCGATACGTGTGCGGCGCCGTGGGACAAGTGGGTCGAGGGCATCATCCCGACGAGCCTCGCGTTCCCCGTTCACCCGAATGCCAATGGCATGGCAGCGGTGGGTAAGCAGGTGGCCGCCGCTCTCGCCGGGACGGAACTGACCGGCGTCTAGTTGCACGCACTTTCGGCGGTTTACACGATCCGGTGCTTACCGCTCAGTTGGTTGGAGTTCCGGGTCCTTGCCGCGCCAGAGTGTTGGCATGGCAAGGACCCGAATCTTGTTTGCCTGTCTGGCGCTCGCCGCACCGATCGTTCCGGCGACGGCGCACGCGGCGCCACTGACAGCGCCCCTCCTGCCCGCATCCGGCCTGGTGCTGTCGGTGCAACCGGAGATGGGCACGCTCAGCACCACGCAGCTGAACTGCGAACCCGCAGGCGGACTGCACAAGAACGCCGAACAGGCGTGCGACCAGCTCATGCCCGTCGAAGGTGACTTCCGCAGACTGGAAGAGACCGGCGCGATGTGCACGATGGAGCTGAACCCGACCAAGGCCACGTTGCGCGGCAAGTGGCGCAACAAGAAGATCGATTTCCAGCAGGTGTTCTCGAACCCGTGCGTGCTGCGGGCGTACACCGGCAAGGTCTTCGACTTCTGAGCCGCGTCACCGGTGTTCCAGCGCACCGCCGTCGCGCTGGAACACCGGTGGCGTTCTACCCCGGCAGGCCCCAGGAAGGCGCGGAAGCGCCGGCCACCGGACCTGCCTTCAGATCAGGCTTGTCACCAGCTCGGTGAATCACCGCTTCCTCACCGCGCCGCAGATCGATGCGCAGATCCCCGTTGGGCAACACCGAAAAACGCTTCGGCCGACCACGCGAATCGCGCACGACCGGAACCTTGACGTCCGTGCGCACAACGCAAGGCGCACCGGCCTCACTGCGCAGCTTGATCCACCGCGTGACGCCCTGCTGCCGCGAAGCCGACAGCAGGAACGCTCCCTGCGTCCGGAAGTCGTCGAGCGAGATGTCCGGCCACGGCACCGCCGGGAACACCCGGATCACGCCACCCCAGCTCTGGCAGAGCATGTCGTACATCGACTGCACGGCGCTCAACGGCGTTTCGATGACCGGCCCGGACTCCTGGTACATGGTGTTCGGCTTGATGTACCGGCGCATCAGCTCGCCGAGGTAGAAGTCCGCCCTCTCGCCACGCAGCATCTGCGCGCTGATCGAGGCCGCCCCGGTGAACGTGTAACCCTGCAACGCGCCTTCGAAGCTGATCCAGTGGTTCAGCGACGTCTCGATGAGCTGCCGCTGCGCGGGGTCCTCCCAGGTGACCTCGTACAGCGGGTAGATCTGCAGCAGGTGCGAGTAGTGCCGGTGCGACTTCGCGAACGGCACCCCGGCACCGATCATGTACCCGTTGGCGTCCACCGGGTACGGCGTGAGATGAGCGAGCGTGTCCTGCCACTTCGGGATCAGCGGATCGTTGACGCGCAACGACTTCGCGGCCTCCAGCAACGTCCGGCAGCCCCACCGGATCAACGCGAGGTCGTAGGTGCAGTCGGGCGCGTTCACGCCGTACTCGGGCGAGAACGTGAACGGCAGGTGCCACTTCCCGTCCGGTCCCTTGGTCAGGAAGTGGAAGTAGTAGTTGACGGCCCTGCGCAGCAACGGGAACAGCACGCCCCGCAGGACGCGGTCGTCCATCGTGTGCCGGTAGGTGAGCCACACGTTGTGCAGCGTCCAGGTCAGGTTGCCGACCTCGGGCGTCGGCACGTCCCTGCCGGGAACGCCCACGCCGTAACCGGAGTTGCCGACTCCCGCGCCGTTGTTCAGCACGGTGTCGGTGGTGCGCGGGATGCCCGCGGAGTCGTGCCGGTACTCGGCCGGCACCTGGTCCACCAGGGCGTCGCGGTATCTGTCGACGGAGTGGGTGACGGCGTCGAACTCGACGTGGTTGGAGCCGTGGATCAGCCAGTACTCCAGCTGCACGTTGAGGTTCCACCACGTGTTCGGCCACGGGGTGTTCTCGAGCCACGGCCCGCAGGTCGCGATCGCGGGTGCCTCTTTCCGCGCCGCCGAGGCGAACTTGTAGAGCTGGATCCAGTAGAACGCCTCCAGCCGCTTGTCCGGAATGGACAGGAAGCTCCTGCGGTAGAAGTCGTGCCACCACAGCCGGTGGTCGACGGCAAGCGCGTCGATCGAGCCGCACCGGACGTTGGCGATCGCCTTGCGCACAGCCGTTTTCGCCGGGTGAGACCACGCGACGCTCGTGAACAGAGTGCGCCGAGTGCCACGGGTGACCTCACGCCACGCCGTCACGTGCTCGCCGCCGGCGTTGAGCGGCTGCACCGCGAGCCGCACCTCACCGGCGCTGGTCAGCTGCACGGGCGGGTTGTCGGTGAACCCGGCGGGCGGCGGACGGTTCCACTTCGGGTCGGTGCGCGGGCTGATCGCTTTCAGCGGGTGGAAGACCCACTTGAACGCCCGCTCGCCCTCGCTGGCCTGGACGTCGATCGCGTAGAGGTCGCGGCGGGTGTGGATGAACGCCCGCACGCGAAGACTGCCGGCGGCCGTGGTGATCGTGCCGGTCAGCTCGGCGTTCCACAGGTCGAGCCGCAGGTCGACGCCGGTGATCGCACCGACGGGTTCGAGCGTGAAGTAGCCGATGGGCAGCCGGGCGAGGCCGAACAGCGCCCCGAACTCCGGCCGGTGGTCCTGCACCTGGGAGTGCTGGACGTTGAACCGGACGGCGTTGGCGCCCGGCTCGGCGTAGATGCCGGAGCCGAGGTAGCCGTTGCCGAGGAACGGGCCCTCGAACCACGTCGTGGGCATCTTCTTCCAGATCAGATCGGATGACCCGATGAAGTCCTTCCAGCTGAACCCATCGTCCGCGAACGCACTCCCCGAGAGCAGCGCACCACCTGCTACCCCAGCTAGAGCGCCTCCGAGCACCGTGCGCCGGTTGAGTTCGACCACTGCCGAGCACCTCACTTCGCTGTGCGGTCAGATCAACGCTGGCGGCGATTCATCGGATCTTTCGCGACCTCCCAGCCTGAGTCAAGGGGCGCGCCTAGGCTTCGATCATGGGGGACTTCCTCGTCTACACGATCGGCTTCCCGATCACGTTCCTGCTGCTCGTCATGGGCATGGCCCTGGCCGCGCGGCGCATTCTCGGGCTGCGCATCGGCCTGATCCGCACCGCGCTGATGTGCGCGCTCGCGATGTCGATCGCGACGAGCATCTTCGGCGAGGCGACCGCGGAACCGTCCGCCGCGCTGATCAGCGTGCAGCTCGGGCTGTCGATCCTGGTGGTCATCGGGCTGCTCGCGTTCGCCGAGATCATCGTGCCGACCGGCTCGATCCCGCCGCCCACCGAGTGGTGGGGCATGGCGCGGCGGCGGATCGCGCGGACCAGGCGGTACTCGCGGATCACCGCGATCGCGTTCCGGCACGGCCTGGGGCCCTACCTGCGCGGCCGGGAGCGGACGTCCACGGGGCTCTCGCGGTCGCTGCGGCTCGCGTTGCAGGACGCCGGCGTGACGTTCGTGAAGCTCGGGCAGGTGCTGTCGACGCGTGCCGACCTGCTGCCGCAGGACTTCGTCGACGAACTGAGCCTGCTCCAGGACAAGGTCCCGGCGGCGAAGTGGGAGCAGGTCCGTGCGGTGCTCGACGCCGAGGTCGGGCTCGACGCGTTCCAGGAGGTCGATCCCGAACCGCTGGCGGCGGCCTCGATCGCGCAGGTGCACCGGGCGGTGCTGAAGTCCGGCGCAGAGGTCGTCGTGAAGGTGCAACGCCCGGACGTCCGGGCGACTGCCGAGGGCGATCTGGACATCGTCACGCGGCTCGCCGAGAAGCTGCAGCGCACGCGGTGGGGCTCAGCCCTGGGCGTCCGCGACCTCGCGTCGGGATTCGCCGCGGCACTGCGCGAGGAACTCGACTTCAAGATCGAGGCACGCAACATCATGACCGTGGCGGCGGCGTCGGACTCGTCCGTCGGGCTGCCCCACGTCCACCTGTCGACGTCTCGTGTCCTGGTCATGGACCGGCTCGACGGGGTGCCGTTGCGCGGCGCCTCGGAGGACCTGGAACTCGCGCGCACCCTGCTGCGGTTCGTGCTGCGCCAGGTGATGCTGGACGGCGTCTTCCACGCCGACCCGCACCCCGGCAACGTGCTGCTGCTCGCCGACGGACGCCTCGGCCTGCTCGACTTCGGCTCGGTCGGGCGGATCGACTCCGCCCTGCGCTCGGCGCTGCAACGGCTGCTGCTGGCGATCGACCGCAGTGATCCGGCAGGGCTCACGGACGCGTTGCTGGAGCTGACCTCACGGCCGGAGGACATCGACGAGCAGCGGCTGGAGCGCGCCCTGGGCCAGTTCATGGCCCGCCACCTCGGCGCGGGCATGCGTCCGGACGTGGAGATGTTCGGCGACCTGTTCCTGATCGTGTCGCGGTTCGGCCTGAGCATCCCGCCGGAAATCGCGGCGGTGTTCCGGGCACTGGCAACGCTGGAGGGCACGCTGGCGGTGCTCGCTCCGGGCTTCAACATCGTCGTGGAGTCGCGGTCGTTCGCCGCCGAGCAGATCTCCGAACGGCTCACACCGGAGTCGGTGCAGCGGACCATGGCCGAGGAACTGCAGGCCGTGCTGCCGATGCTGCGCCGGTTGCCGCGGCGGATCGACCGGATCACCGGGGCGATGGAGCAGGGCCGCCTGAGCCTGTCGATGAGGCTGTTCGCGGACGAGCGCGACAGGTCGTTCATCACCGGCCTGCTGCACCAGGTGATGCTGACCGCGCTGGGCGCCACCGCCGGCGTGATGGCGGTGTTGTTGCTCGGGTCGTCCGGCGGGCCGCAGATCGCCGCGGACGTCGGGCTGCACCAGGTGCTCGGCTACAACCTGTTGATCATCGCCGTGCTGCTGGGCCTGCGCGTCGTCGTCACGGTGCTCAGACCGCGTTCCTAGTGCCGCGACCGACCGGCAGCACTAAAACTGCCTGCGGTACACGGAGACGTCGTCGCGCCACACGCCGAACACGTCGGGCGCGGACTGCACGACCGTCATCTCGTTGAGGTGACCGAGCACCCTCCAGGCGCGCGCAACCGCTTGCGCACCCGCGTAGGCGATCGTGCAGAAGCGGCGCGGCTCGACGACCGTGCGCACGCGGTCTACGTGGCCGACGCTCATCGGCGTGTCCTGCCACAGGTCCAATGTGTACCCGGTGCGGATGGGATCACCGGACCCCAGCACGCCCTCGATGCTGACCACCAGCCGGTCGCCCTCGAGCCTCAGGTCGTAGTGACCACTTCGCGGCGGAGTGCCACCGGTGTACGCGGAGCGTGCCGGGTCGAGCACCCAGTGCCCGAGAAAAGGCACGAGATCGTCACTCATGTGTGTCCCTTCGCGGAACCTGCGCCACTGGCGGATTGTCCGGCGCATCGGCGTGGGCGACCATCACCCGATGAGTTATGAGACGGGCGTTCGGTGGAAGTGGATACCGGCCGTCGTGCTCGGCTTCGTGTTGCTGAGCTGGATCGTGTTCGAGGCGCTGGACCTCATCGACTTCGACGGGGTCGTGACGTGGGTGCGCGGCATCGACCCGGTGTGGGCGGTGGTGGCGATCTTCGGGCTGCTCGTCGTGGACGTGCTGCTGCCCGTGCCGTCCACCCCGCTCATCGTGCTGGCCGGAACGGCACTCGGCCTGCCCCTCGGGCTGGCACTCGCGGTCGTCGGATCCCTGGGTTCCTCTGCCGCAGGGTACGCCCTGGGGCGGTTCGCGGGCCCGTGGCTGGTGCGCCGGGTGGTCACCATCGAGGAGCTGACCGAGATGCGGCGCTGGGGCCGTCAGTTCGGGCCCTGGTTCTTCGGGGTGGCGCGCGGCATTCCGATGATGGCGGAGACCGTGTCGGTGTCGGCCGGGGTGTCGCGGGTGTCTTTCCGGACCTTCATGTCGTTCACCCTCGTCGGAACCGTCCCGATTTGCGCCGCCTACGTGTTCGCCGGATCGCAGGCGGACACCGTCGAGCAGATCGTGATGATCAGCGCCGTCGGTTTCCTGTTGACGGTCGGCCTGTTCTACATGCTGCGCCGGCTCGTGAAGGCGGCGCCTTAGGAAAACCCTTTGCGCGGTGTGGTTGTATGAGTGTGCGCCCGGTGCGCAGCGAAGGGTTACTTCGGTGATTGCTCAGGTTCGACTCCTGAGGCCGGTTCCGGCCGGTCTCTGCTCACCCCGGTGAGCACGTCACCCTCCGCGATTTGATCTCGGGCGTCCAAAACTCCACATCGGCCGGAATTAAACCGCTGGCCAGGTGTGGTTGCATAGAAATCGCACCCGGTGCGAAGCCAACGGTTACTTCGTCTTCAAAACGCAAACACACCGTTGGCGAGTTTGATCTCGGGAGCGCACAACTCCACACGTGTCCGGTGCGAAGCAGAGGGTTACTTCCACTGTTAATGGGCGGGTTGCGGGTTCGAGTCCCGCCAGACGGGAAACCGGCTGTAGCTCAAATGGCAGAGCAGCTACGTACCTTCCGCGACCTTGATCTCGGACACGTGTGGGGTTTGTGGGCTCCCTTTGTTTTTCTTCGAGGGGGAAGAGCCAATGGCGAAGTTCAACATCTTCCGCGCGCGTCCGGCGGCCACCAGCCCCGTCACGACAGCGCCGGCACCGACCGGCGTCACCTACGAGGGTGGCGACGGCTACGCCCGCGACACGAAGTCCGAGCTGTTCCTGCTCGCCGTGTCGAACATGGGCGGCGAGGACACCTTCTACGAGTCCGGCTCTCAGCGCGACAACCGCTTCGCCCAGCTCGTGCACAAGGCCGCCGTGTCGGATCCCGAGTGGACCGCGCGCCTGCTCCAGTGGCTGCGCAGCGAGGCGAACATGCGCACGGCGTCGCTCGTCGGCGCGGCCGAGTTCGTGCTCGCGCGCCTCGTGGCCGAGTCCGACGCCGGCGTCACCAACCGCGCCGTCGTGGCCTCCGTGCTGCAGCGCGCCGACGAGCCAGGCGAACTCCTCGCCTACTGGACGAGCCAGAACGGCCGGCGCGTGCCGAAGCCGATCAAGCGCGGCATCGCCGACGCCGTCGGGCGCCTCTACAACGAGCGCGCGGTCCTCAAGTGGGACAGCGACGCCCGTGGCTTCCGCATGGCCGACGTGCTGAACCTCGCGCACCCCTCGCCTGCCGCTCCGTGGCAGGGCGCGCTCTTCCAGCACGTGCTGGACCGCCGCCGTTCCGCCGACGCCGACGTGCCCGCCGACCTGCGCGTGATCGCGGCACGGCGGGAGCTGATGGCGTGGCCGGTCGAGCAGCGCCGCGCGCTGTTCGAACGTCCCGACGCCGTCGACGTGCTGCGCCGGGCGGGGATGACGTGGGAGTCCGTGGCCGGCTGGCTGCAGGGACCGCTGACTCGCGAGGTGTGGGAGGCGCTCGCGCCGTCCATGGGGTACATGGCCGCGCTCAGGAACCTCAGGAACTTCGACGAGGCCGGCATGTCCGACGAGGCCGCGGCCGCTGTCGCCGCTCGACTGGCCGACCCCGGTCAGGTGGCGCGCTCGCGGCAGTTCCCGTTCCGCTTCCTGTCCGCCTACGAGGCGGCGCCGAGCCTGCGCTGGGGCCACGCCCTGGACCAGGCACTGCAGGCGTCGCTGTCGAACCTGCCCGCCCTGCCCGGCCGCTCGCTGATCCTCGTCGACACCTCGGCGTCGATGACGACCGGCGCGATCTCGGCGCGGTCGAAGGTCACCCCGGCGAAGGCCGCGGCGGTGTTCGGCGTCGCACTGGGCGCGAAGGGCGAGCAGGTCGACGTGGTCGGGTTCGCGGACGGCACGTTCCGGCACGACGTCAAGCCGGGCGCATCGGTCATCCGCGAGGTCGACCGGTTCCTCAAGCGAATCGGCGAGGTCGGGCACGGCACCGACATCGTCGGGTCGCTGAAGCGCTCCTACCGGGGCCACGACCGCGTGTTCGTCATCTCGGACATGCAGACGATGTCCGGGTACCACGGGCAGGGTGTCTCGGACGTCGTGCCCGCGCACGTGCCGATCTACGGGTTCAACCTCGGTGGCTACCGCAACGCCGCGTACGCCACCGGCAAGGCGAACCGGCACGAATTTGGCGGCCTCACGGACGCCACTTTTCGCATGGTCCCCTTGCTCGAAGCAGGTCAGAACGCCACCTGGCCGTTCTGATGTGTGAGAGCTCTCCCGACGCGGAGAGCTCTCACACTTACTTTCAGTTAGCGTTGTGACCAGGTATGATCCCGCTATGGACTACAACGTGTTCGCGAAAGCGTGCCCGTCGCGTCCCACGCTGGAGCACATCACCGGCAGGTGGGGCAGCCTGACGCTGACCGCGCTCGCCGACGGGCAGCTGCGCTTCAACGAGCTGCGCCGCCGCGTCGACGGGGTCAGCGAGAAGATGCTGTCCCAGACGTTGCAGGCGCTGGAGCGCGACGGGCTCGTGCTCCGGGAAGCCCAGAACACGAACCCGCCCCGCGTCGACTACAGCCTCACGCCGCTGGGCCGCGACACGGCCGAGCGGTTGCTGTCGCTGATCCACCTGCTCGAGGGCCGCATGCCCGAGGTGCTGGCCGCGCAGGCCGCGTACGACGCCCGCTGAGCGGTACGAGCTCGCTCTTCCCCGCGCTGCGCGTTCCGCCGTCCGGATTGGACAACCGGAACGCGCAGCGCGTGTTGGAGATCAGCACTCGATGACGTTCACGGCGAGTCCGCCGCGAGCTGTCTCCTTGTACTTCACCGACATGTCCTTGCCGGTGTCCCGCATGGTCTTGATGACCTTGTCGAGCGACACGAAGTGCGAACCGTCGCCCCGCAAAGCCATGCGCACGGCCGTGATGGCCTTGATGGACGCGACGGCGTTGCGTTCGATGCACGGGATCTGCACCAGGCCGCCGATCGGGTCGCACGTCAGGCCGAGGTTGTGCTCCATGGCGATCTCGGCGGCGTTCTCGACCTGCTCGGGGGTGCCGCCGAGCACCTCGGCGAGGCCGCCGGCGGCCATCGAGCAGGCCGAGCCGACCTCGCCCTGGCAACCGACCTCGGCACCGGAGATCGACGCGTTCTCCTTGAACAGCACGCCGATCGCACCTGCGGTCAGCAGGAACCTGACCACGCCGTCGTCGGACGCTCCCGGCACGAACTTCGTGTAGTAGTGCAGGACCGCCGGGACGATGCCGGCCGCGCCGTTGGTCGGCGCGGTGACGACACGCCCGCCCGCCGCGTTCTCCTCGTTGACGGCCAGCGCGAAGAGCGTCACCCAGTCCATGACCCGCAACGGGTCGGTGACGAAGTGCTCCTTCTCCAGCGTCTTGCGCATTTCGGCGGCGCGGCGGCGGACCTTCAGGCCGCCGGGCAGGATGCCGTGCTCGTTGCAGCCGCGTTCGACGCACTCCTGCATGACGTGCCAGATGTGCAGAAGTCCTTGGCGGATCTCGGCTTCCGTTCGCCACGACAGCTCGTTGGCCATCATGATCTCGCTGATCGACAGGCCGGTCTCGCGGCAGCGCGCGAGGAGCTGGTCGCCGGTCAGGAACGGGTGCGGCAACGGCGTGGAGTCCGGCTTGATCCGGTCGGTGCCGCTGGCGTTCTCGTCGACGACGAAACCGCCGCCGATCGAGTAGTAGACGGCGTGCTCGACCGACTTGCCGTCCGCGAACGCCTCGAAGCTCATCCCGTTGGGGTGCAACGGGAGTGACTTGCGGCGGTGCATGACGAGGTCGCGGTCGTGCACGAAGCCGATCTCGTGCGTGCCGCCGAGCTTCAGCCGCCCGGTGGAGATGATCTCCTCGACGCGGGCGGCCGCGGCGGTGGGATCGACTTCTTCGGGGAGGTTGCCTTCGAGGCCGAGGAACACGGCCTTGGGGCTGCCGTGGCCGTGTCCGGTCGCACCGAGCGAGCCGAACAGCTCGACGTGCACGCGGTCCACTTCGGACGCACGCGCGCCGAGCTTCTCGACGAACATCGCGGCCGCGCGCATCGGTCCGACCGTGTGGGAGCTGGACGGTCCGATGCCGACGGAGAAAAGGTCGAAAACGCTGATCGCCACTGATCAGTCCTTCGTGGTGGTGGGGCGGTCAGTCAGACTTGGTGAGCTCGGCGTACTTCGCCGCCGTGAGGAGGTTCTCGGCCGAGTCGACGCGGACCTTGAACAGCCAGCCGGCGCCGTACGGGTCGCTGTTCACGACGGCCGGGTCGTCCACGACGGCGCTGTTGACCTCGATCACCTCACCGGTGACGGGCGAGAACAGGTCGCTCACGGACTTGGTGGACTCCAGCTCGCCGCAGACCTCGTTGGTGACGACCTCGGCACCGACCTCGGGCAGCTGGATGAAGACGATGTCGCCGAGCGCGTCAGCCGCGTACTCGGTGATTCCGCAGGTCAGCGGGTCCTGGGTGCCAGGCGTCCAGTCGACCCACTCGTGCTCGACGGTGTAGAGCAGGTTCTCGGGGAACTCCACGGCGCGACTCCTCTGGCTGTGACGGGTCAGGAAACTTGCGCCCCCTCCGCCGTGCAGAGTTGCCTACCCCGGGTGGTCTTGCTGCCTGAGAGTGTGCGGGAGCTTGCCCCTTCGGCGCCTCGACCAGTTCGTCGAGGTCTCTCCCACGCGGGTTCTGGCGCTGGCGCGCCGCGGCCGGTGTTCAGTTGTCCGGGGCGAACGCTATGTGCGGCCCCCGCCGAGTGTCAACGCGGGACGGTCGAGCGGAACGCGAACCGGCCTCAGGTCGCTTTGTCCCAGATGAACAACCAGCGGGGTATCAGATAGTGCGATCTGCACAGTGACATGACCTTGTGGCTGCCTCACATTGTGAGATGTCAGCCACCGAACGGAGGAGTCATCGTGCGGATCGCAGTTCCTCGCGAGATCAAGAACCACGAGTACCGCGTCGCTCTCACCCCTGCCGGTGCGCACGAGCTGACCAGCCGCGGGCACGACGTCTACGTCGAGCAGGGCGCCGGTCTCGGTTCCGCGATCACCGACGAGGAGTACCTCGCCGCGGGCGCCAAGGTCCTCGCGACCGCCGACGACGTCTGGGCCGAGGGCGACCTGGTCCTCAAGGTCAAGGAGCCGATCGCCGAGGAGTACCCCCGTCTCCGCGCCGGCCAGACCCTCTTCACGTACCTGCACCTCGCCGCCGACAAGCCGCTGACCGAGGCGCTGCTCGCGTCCGGCACCACGGCCATCGCCTACGAGACCGTGCAGCTGCCGAACCGCGCGCTGCCGCTGCTCGCCCCGATGTCCGAGGTCGCGGGCCGGCTGGCCCCGCAGGTCGGCGCGTTCGCGCTGATGAAGCCCTCCGGCGGCCGCGGCGTGCTGCCCGGCGGCGTCCCCGGTGTCGCCCCGGCCCGCGTGGTCGTGATCGGCGGCGGCGTGGCGGGCGTCAACGCGGCCACCATCGCCGTCGGCATGGGCGCGGACGTGCAGATCCTCGACACCAACGTCGACCGCCTGCGCCAGATCGACGCCCAGTTCCAGGGCCGTCTGCGCACGCTCGCCTCGAACTCGTTCGCGATCGAGCAGGCCGTCCGCGAGGCCGACCTGGTCATCGGTGCCGTGCTCGTCCCCGGTGCCGCGGCCCCGAAGCTCGTCTCGAACGCGCTCGTCGCCGAGATGAAGCCGGGTTCGGTGCTCGTCGACATCGCCATCGACCAGGGCGGTTGCTTCGAGGACTCCCGCGCCACCACGCACGCCGAGCCGACCTACGAGGTCCACAACTCGGTGTTCTACTGCGTCGCGAACATGCCGGGCGCCGTCCCGCGCACCTCGACCTACGCGCTGACCAACGTGACGCTGCCCTACGCCGTCGCGCTGGCCGACAAGGGCTGGGAGAAGGCGCTCAAGGACGACCGTTCGCTCGCCCTGGGCCTGAACGTCCACGCCGGTCTGCTGACCAACGGCCCGGTGGCCGAGGCGACCGGGCTCGTGCACACGCCGCTGGAGACCGTCGTCTGAAAGCCAACTGGATGACTGAGGCCCCCGCACGCGTGAATCGCTGCGGGGGTTTCGCCTGTCCGGCGCCGGTGCTCACGACCGCAACGCCTCCAGCTTCGCCTTGACGCCCTCGATCACGCAGTCCAGCCCGAACTCGAACTGGCGCTCAAGCGACCACAACTCGCTCTCGTCCAGCATCGCGACGTACTGCGGGTGCTTGTCCCGGTAGAGGTCGGCGATCTTGTCCATGTCCGGTGGCGGCGAGTCCATCCCGCCGCGGCCGATGAAGTTGACCTCGGCGATCGCGTACCCGTTGACGAAGCTGCCCACCGTGGAGATCGACTGGGCAGCGGCCACGGTCGACAGTCCGGCGCGCAGCATCGGCCCGAACATGGCGTCCGCGTACGCCACGGCGTTCGGACCGATGGTGTTGAACTCCCCGATCCCGCGGATCCACCACGGGTGCTTGAGCGCGAGCTGACGCAGCTCGCGCATCATCCCGCGCACCGCGGTCTCCCAGTCGGTCTCGGAATCGGGGAGGGTGAACTCGCCGTAGATCTCGTCGAGGCAGAGCTCGATCAGCGCGTCCTTCGTCGGCACGTGCCAGTAGAGGGACATGGGCGCCGCGCCCAGTTCGGCCGCGAGCTTGCGCATCGAGAGCTTCTGCAGACCGTGCGCGTCCAGCATCTCCATCGCCTTGCGGACGATCGCCTCCCGGCTCAGGCCGAGAGGCTGACCGCTGCTGGGCCTGGGCTTGCTGAACCACACGCTGTCCACACCGGCGATCCTATGCACGCCGGAGCAACACGCTGGCCACAACACCTCCCAGGAACACGGCGACGGCGCCGATGACCAGGCTGACGCTCATGCCGTTCGAGAACGCCTCGCGCACGACGGTGAGGTCCGCTCCGCTGTGCAGCGCCTCTGAAAGCGACCGCCCAGGAACGCCGTCCGGCAGCGATGCCACGAACCGCGCCGAGAGCAACGCGCCGAGCACCGCGATGCCGAACGAGGAACCCAGTTCCGTCAGCGTGCCCGACAGCCCGGACGCGATTCCGGCCCGTTCCGGTGGGATCGAGCCCATCAGCGCGTTGACCGCGACCGGTTGGGACACACCGACCCCCACGCCGATGAGGATCAGCCCGGCCAGCGTCGGCGGGTAGGTGGTGCCGACGGACAGCAGTGCCACGCCGCCCGCGACGATCGTCATGCCGAGCAGCATCGCCCGGCCCGCGCCGAGCTTCATCACGAGCTGTCCCAACGTGTTGCTGGTGACGAGCAACGCGATCGCCATCGGCGCCACGCGCACGCCGGCCTCCAGCGGGCTGTAGCCGAGCACGCCCTGGAGGTGTTGCGTCAGCAGGAAGAGCGAGCCCGCCATGCCGAACGCAGCCAGCACCCCGGAGGCCACCGCACCGGTGAAGCGGCGGTTCTTGAAGAACCCGAGATCGAGCATCGGATCGGCGGTGTGCCGTTCCCACAACGCGAATCCCGTCATGGTCACCAGCCCGATGGCGACCGGCACGCCGAACTCCTCCGAGCCGAACCCGTGCTCCGGCACCTCGATCACCGCGTACACGATCGACACCATGCCGATGATCGACAGCACCGAGCCGAGCACGTCCGGCTTGCGCACGGTCGGGTCCTTGGACTCCGGCACCAGCATCGCGACGGCCGCGATCGCGAGGACCGCCACCGGCACGTTGATCAGGAACACCGAGCCCCACCAGAAGTGCTTGATCAGTGCACCACCGATCACCGGCCCCGCCGCGAAGCCGAGGCTCGTGACGGCGGCCCAGATGCCGATGGCCTTCGGGCGTTCCTCGTCGTCGAACAACTGCATCAGCACGGCCAGCGTGCCCGGCATCAGCACCGCGGCACCGATGCCCATGAAGCCGCGGGCCGCGATCAGCGCCTCGGACGAGCTCGCGTACGCCGCGACCGCGCTGCCCGTGCCGAACAGCACGAGACCGGCCAGGAGTGCGCGCCTGCGGCCGAACCTGTCGCTGAGCGAACCGGTCGTGAGCAGCAGGCCGGCCAGCGCCAGCGAGTAGGCGTTGATCATCCACTGGATGTCCGCGGTGCTCGCGTCCAAGCCCGTCGAGATCGACGGGATCGCCACGTTCAGCACGGTGTTGTCCAGCACAACGACCATCACGGACAGGCACAGCACGCCGAGCACGGCCCAGCGTTGCGGATGCGGGTGCACCACGGCCTTCTCGGTCGTCGAAGTCATCGTTCCTCCCCCTTACGGTGTACGAGGAACTTACAGCGTACGAGAGCGGAGGGCGCAAGTGGATTTCGCGCAGGGCGTGCACGTCGCCGAGCAGCGGCAGGAGGAAAGGAAGGACCCGGGGGTTCGGGGGCGTCCCCCCGACAAACACTGCGGGCTCCGGCGAAATTGGTCGAAGACCAATGAGCGCCGGAGCCCGCCACGTAAAGGGCGGCCGCGCTCAACCAGCCTGGGGGTCACTGGGAGCGGGGCCGCCGTGACCAAATATAGCGGGCTCTGGTGCGCGGCGCCCAGCACCCCCACCGAAACGCGACCCAAAAGTTTCCCCGAGTGGACCACTGCCCGTGTCCGGCCCTTCCAGCAAACGAGTGAATTACCGGGATCGCGGTGCGGCGAGCAGGGCGTTCGGCCGATGAAGACGGAGTCGGGTGTCCCTCGAAGGGAGATTCCATGGCTGAACCACAGGGATGGATCCACTGCCACGACCCGTTCGGGCGGGACAGATCGATGACCGTTCTGGTGGAGAACGACCGGGTCCTGCTGGTCACGCCGCCGGGCGAGACCGCTGTGATGTCCGCCACCCAGACGCGTCGACTGGGCTCGTTGCTCGACCAGGCCACGGCGAAGATGTGATGGACGAGACCCTGCGCGACGCGGTGCTGCAACGCCTGGCACTGCTGGACAAAGTCGCGGAGCACGGAGAAGCCGAAGCGCTGGTTCCGTTGGCCCGCGCGGAGATCCACCGCCTCGCGGACGGCTGGCGGCTGTTGCTGACGGTGCACCAGCCCGACGAGGACGGCCGCTGCAAGGCCTGTCCCGGCTGGCTGCGCCGCCGCCGATGGCCGTGCCAGATCTGGAACATGGCGCACCAGCACCTGATCGGCGAGGGCCTGCCCCATCGCCAGCGGCGCCGCCCGTTGCGCAGCCCTTTCACTCGATCAGGTGTTATCGAACTGCCGGAGGAGACACCGGCCGAGATGACCACCGAGCTGCCGGTCATGGCGGCCGAACCACCGGTGGTACACCGCGCGCCCGTCGTGTCTCGTCCCAAGCACGCCTTGCCGGACTGACGTTTCAGGCAGGATGGGCCGCATGCATGACGGCAGCGGCCTCATCGCGGTCCAGAACCTGACCAAGCAGTTCGGTTCCGTGACCGCGGTGCAGAACCTGAGCTTCACCGTGTCACCCGGCAGCGTGACGGGCTTCCTGGGCCCGAACGGCGCGGGCAAGACGACGACCCTGCGAATGCTGCTGGGACTGGTGAAGCCGACGAGCGGTACGGCGACGATCAACGGAAGACCGTTCCACCAGCTCGGTCAGCCCGGCCGTGTGGTGGGTGCGGTCCTGGAGGCGCAGGGGTTCCACCCGAACAGGACGGCGCGCAACCACCTGCGCGTGTACGCGGCGGCGCTCGGTGTGCCGGACGCTCAGGCGGACCAGGTCCTCGGCCTGGTCGGCCTGAGCACCGCCGCCGACCGCAACGTCGGCGGGTTCTCGCTGGGCATGAAGCAGCGGATGGCCGTCGCCACCGCGCTGCTCGGTGACCCGCAGGTGCTGGTCCTCGACGAACCGGCGAACGGCCTGGACCCCGAAGGCATCGCGTGGCTGCGGAACTTCCTGCAGTCGTTCGCGCGCATGGGCCGCACCGTGCTGATCTCGAGCCACCTGCTGGCCGAGGTCGAGCAGACCGTCGACCAGGTCGTGATCGTGTCGCGCGGGCAGACGATGTACTACGGGCCGCTGGAACACCTTCGCCAGCAACAACAACGCCGCGTCTTCGTGCAGCCGTCGGACATCGGCGCCCTCGCGACGGCGTTGCGGGAAGCCGGTGTCCAAGCGCTCGAGCAGCTGCCGGACGGACGTCTCGCCGTGTCCGGAGTGGACGCCAAGCACGTCGCGGACACCGCGTTGCGCGCGGGCGTGTCGGTCTACGGCATCCAGGAGGAGCAGGCGGACCTGGAACAGATCTTCTTCCGGCTCACCAGCGGCCAGTTCGCGGGACACGCGCCGGCCCCGTACCAGCAGCAGCAGCAGCAGCAGCAGGGTGGGTGGGCCTGATGGGCGACCTCGTACAGGCGGAGCTCCGCAAGACCACCACGACCACGCTGTGGTGGGCGCTGCTCATCCCGACCGTGCTGATCGCGCTGGGCGGTGGCCTGCTGTCCGGCCTGCTCGGCCAGTCGATCGTGGAGGTCTTCTCGTCCTCCGAGGCGGAGCAGCTCTCCGACGCCCTCGGTGTGACGCCGGACCAGTGGAAGTTCTCCCTGCTCGGCATCGGGCGGACGATCAACCTCGCCACGATGTTCCCGTTGATCTTCGGGGCGATGGCGATCGCCAACGAGGTCGGCACGCGCACCATCACGACGACGTTCCTCACCGCGCCGTCGCGGGTGCACGCGATGGCGGCCAAGCTGATGGTCTACGCGCTCTGGGGCGCGATCTACGGGCTCGCGATCATCGGGTTCGTCGCGCTCGGCATCGTCCTCACCAGCAACTCGGGCCAGATGCCCGACGCGGGCGGCTGGGCGATGCTGGCCCTTGTCTGCGTGCTGTCCTCGATCCTGATGACCATGTTCGGCGTCGGCCTGGGTGCGCTGATCCCGAACTCCGCCGGCGTGATCGTGCTGCTGATCATGTACTTCCTGGTGATCGAGAACGCGCTGCAGTTCGGCCTGCGGCTCTCGGGCGTGCCGGAGACGGCCGTCGGGTTCCTGCCGAACGGGTCGGTGGACGGGCTGACCGGTTCGGTCGCGGTCGACCTGTTCCTGGCCGACGCGGGGGTCGTACCGGAGGAGGGCGTCTACTGGCTGCGGGTCGTCGCGGGCGCGGGTGGCGCGCAGGCGTGGTGGCTGTCCGGGCTGATCTTCCTCGCCTGGGTCGCCGCCGCGTTCGGTGGCGGCTGGGCCCGGATGACCCAGAAGGACATCACCTGACCTGCGGTTCCTGACGTCACACTTTTATGTCGGACCCCGACCGTAGTGTGGGTTCCGTGACGAAGGGCTGGATCCGCCGACTGACCGCAGCGTGCTGGCAGCACCCCCGCCTGGTGGTGCTGTCGGTCCTCGCCGCGGTCGTCGGCGTAGGTCTGCAGGCGGCGGGGCCGTTGCTGCTCAAGACGGCGATCGACGACTCGACGGGCGGCCGCACCGATCGGCTCTGGCCGTTGATGGTGGCGCTGGTCGTGCTGGAGGTGCTGACGTTCGGGTCGGCGTTCCTGCGGCGCTACCTGGGCGGGCGGCTGGCGCTGGGCGTGCAGCACGACCTGCGGCTCGGCGTGTTCTCGGCGGTGCAGCGGCTCGACGGCGCGAAGCAGGACGAGCTGCGCACCGGGCAGATCGTGTCGCGCTCGATCACCGACCTGCAGCTGGTGCAGTCGCTGCTGATGATGGCACCGCTGGCCGTGGGCACGGTGGTGTTCGCCCTGGCCGCGCTGGCGGCGATGATCTACCTGTCGATCCCGCTGACGATCATCGCGGTGATCGTGCTGCCGCTGGTGGCGTGGCTGGCCGGCCGCACCCGGCTGACGCTGTTCCCCGCCACGTGGTCGGCACAGCAGCGGGCTGCGGATCTGGCGCAGCACGTCGAGGAGACCGTCACCGGTGTCCGCGTGGTGAAGGGCTTCGGCCAGGAGGCGCGCGAGGTCGCCCGGCTGGAGAAGCACGCCAAGTTCCTGTTCGCCGAACGGATGCGCGCTGCCCGGCTGTCGTCGAAGCCGCTCGCCACCGTGACGGCGCTGCCGTTGCTCGGCCAGGTCGCGGTGCTGGGCCTGGGCGGCTGGCTGGCGTTGCACGGCCAGGTCACGCTGGGCACGTTCCTGGCCTTCACGACGTACGTCGCGAACCTCGTCGGCCCGACGCGGCTGCTGTCGAGCCTGATGGTGTCCGCCCAGCTGGCCAGGGCCGGCGTGGAGCGGGTCTACGAACTGATCGACTCGCAGCCGGACGTGACGGACGGTCCCGGCGAGGTGCCTTCCGGCCCGCTCGGCGTCTCGTTCTCCGGCGTCTCCTTCGGTTATGCCCGCAGCGAGCCCGTCCTGAAGGACTTCTCGATCTCGGTCGAGCCTGGCGAAACACTGGCACTGGTGGGCACCGCGGGGTCGGGCAAGTCGACGGTGTCGTTGCTGCTGCCGCGCTTCTACGACGTGCACAGCGGTTCGGTCCGGGTCGGCGGCGCGGACGTGCGCACGCAGAAGCTGGAGTCGTTGCGCGGCGCGGTGGGCGTGGTGTTCGAGGAGGCTTTCCTCTTCTCCGACACGGTGTTCTCGAACATCGCGTACGGCAGCCCCGACGCCTCGCGCGAGGAGGTCGAGCGCGCCGCGAAGGCCGCCGAGGCCCACGACTTCATCGAGGCCCTGCCGCTCGGCTACGACACGGTGGTCGGCGAACGCGGCCTCACCCTGTCCGGTGGCCAGCGCCAGCGCGTCGCCCTGGCCCGCGCCCTGCTCTCCGATCCGCGCATCCTCGTGCTGGACGACGCGACGTCCGCGGTGGACAACGCGACGGAGGCGGCGATCCACGCGACGCTCGCCTCGGTCACGGCCGACCGCACGACTCTGCTGGTGGCGCACCGGCGTTCGACGCTCTCCCTGGCCGACCGGATCGCCGTCCTGGACGCGGGCCGCGTCATCGACATCGGCACGCACGCCGAGCTGACCGAGCGCTGCGCCCTCTACCGCGACCTGCTGGCGGGGCCGGGTGAGGCGATCGAGTCCGCCGCGCCGGTCACGACCGGCGAACTGTGGCCGAAGCTGTCGCAAGAGGAGCTCGACGAGCGCCTGATCGCCGAGGCGAAGACCTCCGCCCCCGCCGCGGCCGGGCGGCGTGGCGGCGCTGGAGGAGGTGGTGCGGGCAGCGGCATGGCGGCGCTGGCCGGCGGCCCGCCCACTCCCGAACTGCTGGCCCAGGTCCGTTCGCTGCCCCCGGCCACCGAGGTCCCGGTCCTGCACGGCGAAGACCCGCGCGCCCCCGACCCGGCCTTCCGCCTCGCCCGCCTCCTGCGCCCGGTCCGCTGGGCCCTGGGCGGTGTGGCGGCGTTGGTGGTGCTGGACGCGCTGGTCGGCATGGGCCTGCCCTCGCTCGTGCGCCTCGGCATCGACGGCGGCGTCGTGGGCGGCGCCGAGTCGGCGCTGTGGCAGGCCGTGGTGCTGGGCGTCGGCCTGGTCGTGGTCGGCTGGTTCACCACGGCGGGCAGCACGGTCTTCGCCGCCCGCCTGGGCGAGCGCCTGCTCTACCTGCTGCGGGTCCGCAGCTACGCCCACCTGCAACGCCTCGGCCTCGACTACTACGAGCGCGAGATGGCCGGCCGCATCATGACGAGGATGACGACGGACGTCGACGCCCTCTCGACGTTCCTGCAGACCGGCCTCGTCACCGCCGTGATCAGCCTGGTCACCGTGGTCGGCATCACCGCGGCCCTGGTCGTCACCGACACCTCACTGGCCCTGATCGCCCTCTCGGTGCTCCCGGTCCTGGCCGCCGCCACCGTGCTCTTCCAACGCCTCTCCTCCACCGCCTACGCGGAAGCCCGCGAACGGGTCAGCGCGGTGAACGCCGACCTCCAGGAGAACGTCTCGGGCCTGCGCGTCTCCCAGGCCTACACGAGGGAACGCCGCTCAGCCGAGGCCTTCGCCGAACGCAGCGACGCCTACCGCCGCACCCGCCTGCGAGCCCAGCGCTACATCGCCACCTACTTCCCGTTCGTGGCGATGCTCTCCGGCGTGGCCCAGGCGGTGGTCCTGGCCGTGGGCGCCCACCGGGTGGCGGCAGGCACCATGACGCCGGGCGTCCTGCTCGCCTTCCTGCTCTACCTGGGCCTGTTCTTCAGCCCGATCCAGCAGCTCTCCGGCGTCTTCGACGGCTACCAGCAGGCGAGGGTGGGCCTCCGCAGGATCGGCGACCTGCTCCGCACCCCGAGCACGGTCGAACCACCGGCGACCCCGGTCGAGGTCCCACCCCGCCTGCAGGGCGAGGTGGAACTCCGCAACGTCTCCTTCACCTACGCGGGAGCCGAATCCCCGGCCCTGGACAACGTCACGCTCCACGTCAAGCCAGGCGAGACCGTCGCCCTCGTAGGCGAAACCGGCGCAGGCAAATCGACCCTCGTCAAACTCATAGCCCGCTTCTACGACGCCACCGAGGGCACAGTCCTGGTGGACGGCGTGGACGTCCGCACCTACGACCTCTCCGCCTACCGCCAACGCCTCGGCGTGGTCCCCCAGGAGGCCCACCTCTTCGGCGGCGACCTGGCCACCAACGTCGCCTACGGCCGCCCCACAGCGACAGAACAAGAAATCCAACAGGCAACCGAAGCCGTGGGCGCCCTCCCGATGGTCGCCACCCTCCAGAACGGCTTCCACCAACCGGTGGGCGAACGAGGCAACCACCTCTCCGCAGGCCAACGCCAACTCGTAGCCCTGGCCAGAGCAGAACTGGTCAACCCGGACCTCTTGCTCCTGGACGAGGCGACAGCAGCCCTGGACCCGGCCACGGAGTCGGCGGTGCTGGCAGCCAGCGACCACCTCGCAGGCGCCAGAACCACCTTCGTGGTGGCCCACCGCTTAGCCACCGCGGCAAGGGCCGACCGAATAGTCGTCCTGGCCAACGGCCGGATAATCGAACAGGGCACCCACGCCGACCTCCTCAAGGCAGGCGGCACCTACGCCCGCCTGTGGCGCCACGGCGGCACCCCAGAAGCCGCGTAACCACCCGCCCACAAGGCGCAACGGCAAGCATCACCGCCCTGCCACCACGGCAATGGCGCAGCAGCCCCCTGCGCCGCCACGCAATGGCGAAGCCGAGGCGTCCCTCCACACGCGAAGGGCAACGGCGAAGCCAAGCCACCCGTCCGCCAGCGGCAATGGCGAAGCCGAGGCGTCCCTCCACACGCGAAGGGCGACAGCGAAGCCAAGCCACCCGTCCGCCAGCGGCAATGGCGAAGCCGAGGCGTCCCTCCACACGCGAAGGGCAACGGCGAAGCCGAGCCACCTGTCGCCAGCGGCGATGGCGAAGCCGAGGCGTGTGAACCTCTTTGTGCTGGTGAAGCGGTGGTGACGCAACCACCGCACTGCGATTGGGGCTTGACCTTGAGTGGGCGGGATGCTCCCCTCATGGGCACGGCCGGGCGCTTTTCAGCCCGGCCTTTTCCGGCCGTTTAAGCATCCCGCCAGAGGCTCAAGGTCAAGCCCCAATCGCTATCGTCGCGAAGCGGCGATGACCGGCACCGGCTCGGTCCTGCCTGAGGTGCCACCCTCGCAAGGTGACCTGAGCGCATTGGTGACCACCCCGCTGGAACGCGGCAGACCAACGCAAGCCGACCCGCGCAGTGCCAACCGCCCGCCGACGCAACGCGACAGCTCGCACGGCAGGTGACCGCCCCGCTGGAACGCGACCCAACGCCCGCAAGCCGACCCACGCGCTGCGCCTGAGCAAGCCGTCGCAAGCCGACCCGCGCGCTGCGCCTGAGCAAGCCGTCGCAAGCCGATCCGCGCTGTGCCTGAATAAGCCATCGCAAGCCGATCCGCGCTGCGCCTGAATAAGCCATCGCAAGCCGACCGCGGGCTGCGCCTGGGCAAGCCATTCGCAAGCCGACCCACCCGGCGCGCCTGCGAAAGCCCACACAAGCCACCCCGCCGATGCCCCTCGGCAAGCCCACACAAGCCACCCCGCAAGCCCAAGCCCGTGGCCCCCACCACGAACCCTCGTCCCCACCCGCCCCCATCCCGTAGAAACCAACTCCAAGACCGACCCGGTCAAAGGAGCCCCCGCCATGCCCTCCGCCATGCCCTCCGCCATGCCCTCCGCCCGCGCCCGCCCCTCGATCCTCTACGTCTCCAACCTGGCCTACCCGGCCAAAGGCCGCCGCTACTGCGACGAGGACATCTACCTGACCTCGCACCTGAGACACCACTTCGACCTGGCCATCTGCCACCCGGAGGACGCCACCGCCCTGATGGCGGCCCACGACACGGTCGTGATCCGCAACAGCGGCCCGGTCATCGACTACGCCCCGGCCTACCACCGCTTCCGCGAGCAGGCGAAGGCCACGAACCAGCGCGTCTACAACCCGCTCACCGGCAAGGGCGACATGGCCGGCAAGCAGTACCTGATCGACCTGACCGAAGCGGGATTCCCGGTCATCCCCACGATCGGCACGGCGGACCACCTCGACCGCCTCCCCCAGGCACCCGAGTACGTCGTGAAGCCCAAAGCCGGCGCCGACTCCCACGGCCTGGAGTTCGTCTCCGAAAAAGATCTCCAGAGCAACCTGGAGAACAAGGCCCGCGACGAAGCCGACGTCCTCGTCCAACCGAGAATCGACTTCCGGTACGAGGTCTCGTTCTACTTCGTGGACCACGACTTCCAGTACGCCCTGAACGCACCGGACCCGGCGAAGCGCTGGGAGCTCCGCTCGTACCTCCCCAGCCGGGAGGATCTGGAGTTCGCGCAGCGGTTCGTCGACTGGAACGACCTGGACCACGGCATCCAGCGCGTCGACGCCTGCCGCACCCGGCAGGGCGACCTGCTGCTGGTCGAGTTGGAGGACCTGAACCCGTACCTGTCCCTGGACCGGACGCCGGACGACACCAGAACCAGGTTCGTCGGCGCGATGGCGGCTTCGGTCAGGCGTTCACTGGCCTGAGCAGAACGGGCCGAACAAGATCAATCCGCAGGGCGACCGCGATGTACCTATCGTGAACTGATCAGTGCTCCCGGTGCGTATGCCCGTCCGACGGCTCGGTGAGCATTGCTCGAAGGGAGGCGACGATGTGAGACGCACATCAAGAACTGCTCAACTGCGGGTGACGACGGGGCCGTCCTGATCGATCCTGTGACAGAGCACTCCTTGCCATGTGCCTCCAGCGTGTGAAGGCCCGGGCCAGGGGGACTAACCTGACTACCGCATGAGTCAACACCAAGAGCGAGATGGATAGAGGCGAGCGCCAGCCGTGTCCAGCAGCAGTCCTGCGTCACAGTTCGGGCCGAACGAATGGCTCGTCGAGGAGATGTACGATCAGTTCCTCGCGGACCCGTCATCCGTAGACCCGGCATGGCACGACTTCTTTGCCGACTACAAGCGTGCGGGAGGCAACGGTAGTGCCGCCACGGCCAGCGCGGGTGGCTCCACGGCCACCACGACCGCGACCGTGACGCCTCCGGCCGCCGACAACGGCAAGCCCGCGCCCGCCGCCGCACCCAAGCCGGCTGCCGCGCCGCCGAAGTCCGCGGCCTCGCTGCCGCAGACCGGCAAGCCCGCGCCGCAGCAGGCCGCGAAGGCCGCCCCGGTCAAGCCGAGCGCGCAGCCCGAGCAAAAGCAGTTGCGTGGTGCCTCCGCCGCTATCGCGAAGAACATGGAGCTCTCGCTCACCGTTCCGACCGCGACCAGCGTGCGTGCCGTGCCCGCGAAGCTGCTGGCCGACAACCGCATCGTCATCAACAACCACCTGAAGCGGACGCGCGGCGGGAAGGTCTCCTTCACGCACGTCATCGGCTACGCGGTGGTCCGGGCGCTGCAGGCCTACCCGAACATGAACCGGCACTACGCCGAGGTCGACGGCAAGCCGTTCGTCGTCACGCCGGAGCACGTGAACTTCGGTCTGGCGATCGACCTGCCCGGCAAGGACGGCAGCCGCACGCTGGTCGTCGCGTCGGTCAAGGGCTGCGAGAACATGACGTTCACGCAGTTCTGGCAGGCCTACGAGGACCTGATCCGCAAGGCTCGGTCCGGTTCGCTGACCGCGGACGACTTCTCCGGCACCACGATCTCGCTGACCAACCCCGGCACGATCGGCACGAACCACTCGGTGCCGCGGCTACAGGCAGGTCAGGGCGCGATCATCGGCGTCGGCGCCATGGAGTACCCCGCGCACTTCCAGGGCACCAGCGAGCAGGCGCTCACCGACATGGGCGTCAGCAAGATCATCACGCTGACCAGCACGTACGACCACCGCATCATCCAGGGTGCGGAGTCGGGCGAGTTCCTCAAGCGCATCCACCAGCTGCTGCTCGGTGAGGACGGCTTCTACGACGAGATCTTCGCGTCGCTGCGCCTGCCCTACGAGCCGATCCGCTGGGTCGCCGACATCCCCGAGGGCGCTGTCGACAAGACCGCGCGCGTCATCGAGCTGATCGACGCGTTCCGCACGCGCGGTCACCTGATGGCCGACACGGATCCGCTGAACTACCGCCAGCGCTCCCACGCCGACCTGGACGTGCTCAGCCACGGCCTGACGCTGTGGGACCTGGACCGCGAGTTCCCGGTCGGCGGCTTCGCCGGCAAGGAGCGGATGAAGCTCCGCGACATCCTGGGCGTGCTGCGCAACTCGTACTGCCGCACCGTCGGCGTCGAGTACATGCACATCCTCGAGCCCGAGGAGCGCCGCTGGATCCAGGAGCGCGTCGAGGTTCCTCACGAGAAGCCTCCGGCCACCGTGCAGAAGTACATCCTCAGCAAGCTGAACGCCGCTGAGGCCTTCGAGACGTTCCTGCAGACGAAGTACGTCGGCCAGAAGCGCTTCTCGCTGGAGGGTGGCGAGACCGTCATCCCGCTGCTCGACGCGGTGCTCGACAAGGCCGCCGAGCACGAGCTCGACGAGGTCGTCATCGGCATGCCGCACCGCGGCCGCCTGAACGTCCTCGCGAACATCGTCGGCAAGCCGATCTCGCAGATCTTCCGCGAGTTCGAGGGCAACCTCGACCCCGGTCAGGCACACGGCTCCGGCGACGTGAAGTACCACCTCGGTGCCGAGGGCAAGTACTTCCGCATGTTCGGCGACGGCGAGACCAAGGTGTCGCTGACGGCGAACCCGTCGCACCTCGAGGCCGTCGACCCGGTCCTCGAAGGCATCGTGCGCGCCAAGCAGGACATGATCGACAAGGGCGGCGACTTCTTCCCCGTCCTGCCGGTCGCCATGCACGGTGACGCGGCGTTCGCGGGTCAGGGTGTCGTCGCCGAGACGCTGAACCTGGCGCTCGTGCGCGGCTACCGCACCGGTGGCACCGTCCACATCGTCGTGAACAACCAGGTCGGCTTCACCACGGCACCGGAGCACTCGCGGTCCTCGAAGTACTCGACCGACGTCGCGAAGATGATCGGCTCGCCGGTCTTCCACGTGAACGGCGACGACCCCGAGGCCTGCTACTGGGTCGCGAAGCTGGCCGTCGAGTACCGCCAGGCGTTCCACAAGGACGTCGTGATCGACATGGTCTGCTACCGCCGCCGCGGCCACAACGAGGGCGACGACCCCTCGATGACGCAGCCGGCGATGTACGACGTGATCGACCAGAAGCGCTCGGTGCGCAAGACCTACACCGAGTCCCTGATCGGCCGCGGCGACATCACGGTCGAAGAGGCCGAGAAGGCGCTGCAGGACTTCTCCAGCCAGCTGGAGCACGTCTTCAACGAGGTCCGCGAGCTCGAGAAGCACCCGGTGACGGTCAGCCCGTCGGTGGAGGCCGAGCAGCAGATCCCGGCGAAGCTGCCCACGGGCATCTCCCGCGAGGTGCTGGAGCACATCGCGGACGCCCACGTGAACCTGCCGGAGGGCTTCACGCCGCACGCGCGCGTCAAGCCGGTGCTCGACCGCCGCGCCAAGATGGCGCGCGAGGGCGGCATCGACTGGGCGTTCGCCGAGCTGCTCGCCTTCGGTTCGCTCGCGATCGAGGGCCGCAACATCCGCCTGGCCGGCCAGGACTCGCGCCGCGGCACGTTCGTGCAGCGCCACGCGACCCTGATCGACCGCAAGACGGGCGAGGACTACACGCCGCTGCAGAACCTGTCGCCGGACCAGGGCAAGTTCATGGTCTACGACTCGGTGCTGTCGGAGTTCGCCGCGCTCGGCTTCGAGTACGGCTACTCGGTCGCGAACCCGCAGGCACTGGTCCTGTGGGAGGCGCAGTTCGGTGACTTCGTCAACGGCGCGCAGCCGATCATCGACGAGTTCATCTCGTCCGGTGAGGCCAAGTGGGGTCAGCGTTCCGACGTCGTGATCCTGCTGCCGCACGGCCACGAGGGCCAGGGCCCCGACCACACGTCGGGCCGCATCGAGCGCTGGCTGCAGCTGTGCGCCGAGGGCTCCATGACCGTCGCGGTGCCGTCGACCCCGGCGAACTACTTCCACCTGCTGCGCCGCCACGCCCTCGACGGCGTCGACCGCCCGCTCGTGGTGTTCACGCCGAAGTCGATGCTGCGTCTCAAGGCAGCGGTCAGCGGCACGGACGAGTTCATCAACGACCGCTTCCACTCGGTGATGGACGACCCGACCATCAAGGACCCGAACGCGGTCACGAAGGTCCTGCTGTGCAGCGGCAAGATCTCCTACGAGCTGCACGCCGAGCGTGAGAAGCGCGGCGGCGGCGACGTGGCGATCGTGCGCGTCGAGCAGCTCTACCCGGTCCCGGCCCGCAAGCTGACCGAGACCCTGGAGCGCTACCCGAACGCGAAGGACGTCCGCTGGGTGCAGGAGGAGCCGGCGAACCAGGGTGCCTGGCCGTTCTACGGTCTGGCCCTGCCGGAACTGCTGCCCGAGCACCTGGGCACCGTCCGCCGCGTGTCGCGCCGCCCGATGGCCGCCCCGTCGGCCGGTTCGAGCAAGGTGCACGAGGTCGAGCAGCGCGAGATCATCACCCGCGCGTTCGAGTAAACCCCGCACGACGCGAACGAGCCGCCGGATCCCTTGGGGTCCGGCGGCTCGTTTTCTACAGACCTCACAGGAGTTTCCGCCATGTACCACACCGATCGCGGCATCGAGGAGCTCGAGAAGCGGCGCGGCGAGGAGGAGGTCACCTTCGCGTGGCTCGCCGACAAGCTGCGGGAGTTCGTCGACGCCAACCCCGACTTCGAGACGCCGATCGAGCGCTTCGCCACCTTCCTGGCGCGCGACGACGACGACTTCGAGGACTGAGCTACCAGGCGTAGGCCTCCGGGGCCGGCTTCGACCCGTTCGGAGCCGGTGCCGGGAACAGCTCGTCGAGCTTCGCCAGCACGTCCGCGTCGAGCTTCAACTCCGCGGCACGCAACGAGTTGTCGAGCTGCTCGGCCGTGCGCGGCCCGATGATCGGCGCGGTCACGCCGTCCTGGTGCAGCAGCCAGGCAAGACCGACGTTGGCCGGGTCCTCGCCGATCTCCGCGCACAGCTTCTCGTAGGCGTCGATCGTGTCGCGGTACTTCTCCAGCGCGTCCGCGGACCGCCCGGACGCGCTGCGGGACGTGCCGCCCTCGCGCTGCTTGCGCAGCACACCGCCCAGAAGGCCGCCGTGCAGCGGCGACCAGGGGATCACGCCGAGGCCGTAGTGCTTGGCCGCCGGCAGGACCTCCAGTTCGACCCAGCGGGTCATCAGGTTGTAGATCGACTGCTCGGACACCAGCCCGAGGAACCCGCGCGTGCGGGCCGCTTCCTGGGCCTGGGCAATGTGCCAGCCGGCGAAGTTGGACGAGCCGAAGTAGATGACCTTGCCCTGCTGGCGCAGCACGGAGAAGGCTTCCCAGATCTCGTCCCACGGCGTGTCCCGGTCGACGTGGTGCATCTGGTACAGGTCGATGTAGTCGGTCTGCAGGCGCTTGAGCGACGCGTCCGCGGCACGGCGGATGTTCAGCGCCGACAGCTTGGTCTCGTTCGGCCAGTCGCCCATGCTGCCGTAGAGCTTGGTGGCGATGACGGTCCGCTCGCGGCGGGTGCCGCCCTTCGCGAACCAGTTGCCGATGATGTTCTCGGTGACGCCCTCGCCCTTCTTCCAGCCGTAGACGTTGGCCGTGTCGAAGAAGTTCAGGCCGTGCTCGTGGGCGCGATCCATGATCGCGTGACTGTCGGCCTCGGACGTCTCGGGACCGAAGTTCATCGTGCCGAGGCACAGGCGGGAGACGGACAGGCCGCTGCGACCGAGGTTGGTGTACTCCATGACTTCCAGCCTGCCTCGCGGCGCGGCATTGTGCCACGTGGAGCTGCTCCAGCTCGCCACAGTCTTGACAGTGTTGGCGACCAAATTTTCTCCACTGTCATTTCACCCACTCGTGAAGTTACGTTTCATCGCATCAAGCCTGCCTGGAGGATGCGATGAGAATCAACACGTGCATGGTTGCGGCATTGTTCGCGACCGTTCTCTGCACCCCCACCGCAAATGCGCAGCAAGCACTGCGGGGTGAGGGTGAGGCTGTTCCCGGCAGTTACATCGTCGTCCTCAGGGACGGCGTCAGCGCGTCTCCGCAGAGCCTGCTGAGCAAGTACCGCGGCAAGCTCAAGCGCACGTACAAGGCCGTGCTCAACGGCTTCTCCGTGCGGGACATGTCCGAGCAGCAGGCCAGGCGGCTCGCCGCGGACCCGAAGGTCTCCTACGTCCAGCGCAACCTGATCCTCTCCGGGCAGACCACCCAGTGGAACGCGCCGTGGAACCTGGACCGGATCGACCAGCGAGCCCTGCCTCTCAACGCCCAGTACACGTATCCGGACAATGCGGCGGCAGGTGTTCGCGCTTACGTTCTCGACAGCGGCGTGCGAATCACGCACAACGAATTCGAAGGTCGCGCGTCGCACGGTTTCGACTTCATCGATGACGACGCGAACGCGAGCGACTGCGCCGGCCACGGCACCCATGTCGCCGGCACGATCGCGGGCCGGACGTCCGGTGTCGCCAAGCGGGCGCAGGTCGTCAGCGTGCGGGTGCTCGGGTGCAACAACATGTCCGACCAGGACAGCGTGGTCTCCGGCATCGAGTGGGTCACCCTCAACGGTCGGCGTCCCGCGGTGGTCAACATGAGTCTGGGCGGACCGGGCCAGAACGACCTCATGGAGAACGCCATCAGGCGGTCGATCGCGGCCGGGTTCACCTACGTGCTCGCGGCGGGCAACGACGGCCGCGACGCCTGCGGTTACACCCCGGCCCGGCTGCCTGAGGCGATCACGGTCGGCGCCACCGACCGCAACGACAACCGGTCGCTCTGGCCGCAGTGGGCGAAGGAGTCGAACTGGGGCCGTTGCGTCGACATCTGGGCACCGGGCACGGACGTCCGTTCCACCTCGAGCGCGAACGACTTCGCCACCCGACTCGACAGCGGTACGTCCATGGCGGCGCCGAGCGTGGCCGGTGCGGCGGCGCTCTTCCTGAGCGCGAACCCGAACGCGACGAACCAGCAGGTGCGCGACGCACTCGTGAACGGCGCGACGACGACGGCGAACCTGCGCGACCTCCGCGTCGGATCGCCCGACAGGCTGCTGCGCATCGGGAACTAGAAGAGCCTCGATGCACAGTCGTGGGAGTAGCGAGCGAGGGCCGCTACTCCCACTCCCACTTGATGCCGTAGACGTAACCCGCCTGGGCTTCGCGCACGACGAGATGGGTGGAGGCCGTGGTGCCGATCCACAGCTCTCCGGTGTCGACATCGGGTGCGCCCGGCTCGGACCGGCTGAAGCCGTGACACCGCACGGGCACCGCGTCGGGGTGGAACTCGACCTCCAGCACGTACTCGCGCAGCGCGCGGACGAACGTGCGGTCCGCCGAGACGCTGTCCGCACCGGGGTCGGAGATCATCCGGACGTCCACGAGCGCGGTGTCCCCCGCCCGCAGCACCCGGTCGAGGATGACCTCGGCGACGATCAGCTTGTGTTCGGAGTCCCGGCGCACCCGGCCGACCCGGCACGACTTCTGCGCGACGATGTCGCCGGGAGAGCGGTCGGTCTCGTCGGCGGTCTTCGCGACGAGGATCCGGTCGACGCCGTCCTCGAACGCCTCGATCACCGAACTGGTCCGCATCTCGACCTCCCTGCGATCGGGACCGATCACCGTCAGGTCCCGCACGACGAGGTACTTCGCCGGCGCCGCCGTGAGGCGGTCGACCCTGGCGATGGCGCGGCCGAGGTCGATGGCGGCCTCCTGCCAGATCCCCTCCAGCGCCGCGGCCCGTTCGATCCAGCGGCCGCGCGGCCGTTTGTCCCCGAGTTGCCCGGTCAGGTCCCCCGGCGCCAGCCGCAGCACCTCTTCGAGGACCGCGACGGCGTGCAACGACTCCGGCCGCTCCGGGCGGCTGCGGCCGCGGCGCCAGTAGCTCAGCGTCGACAGGCTCACCTGCACGCCGCGCAACTCGAGGTGGCGCTGGATCCGCTCCAGACTGAGCCCGCTCGCCTCCACCGCCTTCGCCAGCGCCTCAGCGAAATCCCGCATGGAGGAATGCTACGGGCAGTGATCAGAACTGGCTCGTCCAGCACTGCGAGTGCACAAAACCGAGGACCGCCACAGTTTTGACAGTATTGAGATCTGAAGTTTCGAACCTGTTATCCAGAGCACAACTCGCGTTAGTTTCTTGGTGTTCCCCAGTTCATTCCCTGCCAGGAGGAACCCATGGCACTTCGGCGTCATGTCGCCATCGCGGCGGCATTGGGCATCGCTTCCACAGCGATGTGGACGCCCACCGCGATCGCTGAAGGAGCAGTGCTGCCCGGTGCGGGCACACAGGCGGTCGAGGGCAGCTACATCGTGGTGCTGAAGGACGGCGCGCGCACCCCTACCAGCGCGTTGGCGTCCCGCTACCAGGGCAACGTCAAGCACACCTACAGCGCCGCGCTGAACGGGTTCTCGGTCACCGGAATGTCCGATCGTCAGGCGCGGAGGCTCGCGGCCGACCCGGACGTGCAATTCGTCGAGCGGAACACGTTCGCCACGATCCAGGGGACGCAGTCGAACCCGGTCTGGGGTCTCGACCGGATCGATCAGGCGAACCTGCCGCTCAACCAGTCCTACACCTACCCGAACACCGCGTCGAACGTGACGGCGTACGTTCTCGACACCGGAATCAGGAAAACGCATTCCGAATTCGAGGGCCGTGCTTCCGACGGTTACGACTTCATCGACAACGATGCCGTCGCGCAGGACTGCCAGGGCCACGGCACGCACGTCGCCGGCACGGTCGCGGGCAAGACCTACGGCGTCGCGAAGAAAGCCAGGCTCGTCGGCGTCCGCGTCCTCGACTGCAACGGCAGCGGCGCGTGGGACGGCATCATCCGCGGCATCGACTGGGTGACGGCCAACGGCAAGAAGCCCGGCGTCGTCAACATGAGCCTCGGTGGCAGCGGCACGAACGCCTCGCTGGAGAACGCCGTCAGGCGCTCGATCGGCGCGGGCTTCACCTACGTGCTGGCGGGCGGCAACAGCGGCCAGGACGCGTGCAACTTCACCCCGGCCCGCACGCCGGAGGCGATCACCGTCGGTGCGTCGGACCGAGCCGACAGGCGTTCGATCTGGACGGCAGGCTCGTCCAACTACGGCACGTGCCTCGACATCTGGGCACCCGGTAGCGACATCGTGAGCGCCTCGCACAGCACCGACACCGGCACGCGGTCCATGGGCGGCACGTCGATGGCCTCCCCGCACGTCGCCGGAGCGGCCGCGCTCTACCTGAGCGCGAACCCGTCCGCGACGCCCGCCCAGGTGCGCAACGCCCTGGTCGGCGCGGCCACGCCGAACAAGCTGACCGACATCAGGACGGGTTCACCGAACCTGTTGCTGAAGGTCTAGGAACTCGCTGTCGCCGCCTACCTGCAGCGGTGACGGCCATCCTGGGCGCCCTTGATGAGCAGGCCGAATGCGGCGGCCGAGCGCATCGTCTCGACTGGGGGCGCTTGCGGTGGGAGTGGGAGTAGCGGCTACTCCCACTCCCACCGCACTCCGTAGATTCCGGGCTTCGAGTTCCGCACGTGGATGTGCGTCGACGCCGTCGTCCCGATCCACAGGTCGTTCAGAGCGGTTTCCGGTTCGTGCAACGAAGGCCGCGCGAACTGGAAACATCGCGCCGGCACCGCGTCCGGGTGGAAGTCGATCTGCAACGTGTAGTCGTTCACCGGCCGCAGAAACCGCCGGTCGCAGACCTCGCTGTCCGCGCCGGGTCTCATCCGGACCGTGTAGTCGACGAGTGCCGTCTCGCCCGCTCTGAGCATCCGGTCGAAGAGGATCTCCGCGACGAGGAACCCGGTGGAGTCCTCGCTGCGCACCCTGCCGAGCCGGCACGGCGGCCCCGCCTCGATGGACGGCACGCCGAGGTCCGTGGCGTCGGCCAGCTGGATCGCGAGGAACCTGTCGACGCCGTCCTCCAGCGCCTGGATGACGCCGGTGCAGTGGTTCGAGACCTCACGGCGGTCCGGCCCGATCACCTGCCGGTCCTGCACGCTCAGATACGTCGTCGCCGTCGGCTGCAGCCGGTCGATCCGCGACATGACCTCGCCGAGGTCGGTGGCCCGCGAGTCCCACATGTCCTCCAGGGACAGCGACTGGTCCACCCAGCGCCCGCGCGGCCGCTTGTCACCCAGCCGGTCGGTCAGGAAGCCCTCACCGAGGTCGAGCAGCTCCTCCAGGGCGGCGACGACCTTCAGCGACTCCGGGCGCTCCGGACGGCTGCGGCCGCGGCGCCAGTAGCTGAGCGTCGAGATGCTGACCTGCATGCCCCTGGCGGCCAGGTGGTGCTGGATGCGTTCGAGGCTGAGGCCGCTGTTGTCGACGGCTTTCGTCAAGGCCTCCGCGAAATCCACCACGGGGACACCGTACGGCCCCGCACCTTCCGCCAGTAGGCCCACACGAAGGGTGATGAGACGCCTGTCTCAATTGGCGCGTTCCCCCCGACGCCACACCGAGTGCGTCAACGGGACGCCCGGACGGTAGGCCAGATGCGTGATCGAGGGTGCGTCCAGCACGTGGAGGTCCGCCCGCGCACCAGGCCTGATGACACCGACATCGGTGCGCCGCAACGCCTGCGCGCCGCCCGCCGTCGCCGCCCAGACCGCTTCCTCGACGCTCATCCGCATCTGCAGGACCGCTGTCGTCACGCAGAACGCCATCGACGAGGTGTACGACGAGCCGGGGTTGCAGTTGCTGGCGAGCGCCACTGTCGCACCGGCGTCGAGCAGGGCGCGGGCGGGCGGCAGCGACTGGCGGGTCGAGAGGTCGCACGCCGGGAGCAGCGTGGCGACGGTGTCGGACGACGCCAGCGCGTCGATGTCCGCTGAGGACAGGTACGTGCAATGGTCGACGGAGGCGGCGCCGAGTTCCACGGCCAGCCGCACGCCGGGACCCTCGCCGAGCTGGTTGCCGTGGACGCGCAGGCCGAGGCCCTTCGCCGCGGCCGCCTGGAGCACGGCCTTCGACTGGTCGTGGTCGAACGCGCCCTTCTCGCAGAACACGTCCGCCCAGCGCACCAGGGGCGCGACGGCGTCGAGCATCTCGCCGCGGACCAGGTCGACGTACGTGTCCGCGTCCTCGCCCGGCGGCACGAGGTGGGCACCCAGGAACGTGACCTCGTCGGCCTGCCCGGCGGCGATGCGGGCCGACCGCACCTCGTCGGCCACGTTCAGGCCGTAACCGGTCTTCGTCTCGATGAACGTCGTTCCTTGGCTAAGGGCTTCGGCGACGTGCTTGCGCACGACCGCGGCCAGTTCCTCGTCGGTCGCGGCACGGGTCGCGTTGACGGTCACGGCGATGCCGCCCGCGGTGTAGGGCTTGCCGGCCATGCGCGCGCCGAACTCGGCGGTCCGGTCGCCCGCGAACACCAGGTGGGTGTGGCTGTCGACCCAGCCGGGCAGCACCGCGCGGCCCTCGACGTCGACCCGTTCGTCGGCGGCGGGGGCCTTGTCCGCGTTGCCGACCCAGGCGATCTCCGCGCCGTCGATCACCAGCGCGTCACCGGTGACCTCGCTGTTCGTGGTCAGCTCACCGATGCCGGTGATCAGCACGCTCATGCCCACAGCTCCTCGATCGCGTCCGCCAGCAGCCTGCCGACGTCACCCAGGGTCTCGTGCACTCCCCCTGCGGCGACCACCCTGCCGCCGACGACCACGGTGTCCACATCGGACGCCGTCGCCGACAGGAGAACCTGCTGCGGCAACGAACCCGCGGTGCGCGGCGTCGAGCAGCTGACCGCCACGAGGTCGCACGGCGCACCCGGCTCGATCCGCCCGCCGTCCCAGCCGAGCGCCGAGTGACGGGTGGCCGCGCCGAGCAGTTCGGCCGGCGAGAACCGGCCGCGCTGACCGGTGCGGAGCCGCTCGTTGTGTTCCAGGGCGCGGGTTTCCAGCAGCGGGTCGATCACCGCGTGCTGGTCGCTGCCCAGCGAGAGGGGACTGCCGGCGTCGGCCAGTTCGCGAGCCGGCCCGATGCCGTCGGCCAGGTCCGCCTCGGTCGTCGGGCAGAAGCACGCGCCCGTGCCGGAGCCGCCCAGCAGCGCGATGTCCTCGGGCGTCAGGTGCGTGGCGTGCACGGCCGTTGTCCGAGGTGAAAGCGCACCGGCTTCGTGCAGGAGTCCGGTCGGCGTGAGGCCGTACGCGGCGAGGCAGGCCTCGTTCTCAGCGGGCTGCTCGGAGAGGTGGACGTGCAGCGGGGCGTCCGGGAACGCCTGCGCCACCACGGAGAGCTCGGCCCGCGGGACGGCGCGGACCGAGTGGATCGCGGCACCGACGCGCATCACGTCGTCGGATCGGAGTTCCGCGACCCTGGACGCCCACGCCTCAGCGGTGCCGTCGGAGAAGCGCCGCTGCACCTCGTTCACGGGCTGGTCGATGCCGCCCGCGAGGTAGCAGGTGTCGAGGAGGGTCAGGCGGATGCCGGCGTCCTTCGCCGCCTCGCGCAGGGCGTACCCGAACTCGTTCGACCCGTCGTGGACGTAGTGGAACTCGCCCACGGCGGACACCCCGGCGAGCGCCATCTCGCCGTAGACCGCGCGGGCCAGGCGGTAGTACGACTGCGGGGTCAGCTTCGACGCCAGCGCGTACATGCCCTCGCGCCACGTCCAGAACGTGCCGCCACCGTCGTGCGTCCGGCCCCTGAGCGCGCGGTGGAACGCGTGCGAGTGCGCGTTCGCGAAGCCCGGCACCACGATGCCGTGCAGACGGCGCACACCGAGCGGAATGGTGTCCACTGTGGACACGTTGGAGATCACGCCGTTCTCGACCCTGATCAGGACGCGCTCGGCGAGCCCGGCGGGCAACCAGGCTCGCTCGCACCAGAAGTTCATCTGATTCCTCCGTGGACACCCCGGCCTTCAGGCCGGGGAGGAAAGGAAATGGGACCCCTGCGGGGCAGGACAAGGACGAGGTTTCGCCCCAGGGCGAAAGATCGTGCTCTGACCCCTAGGTCGGGCGGTTGGTGGAGCGGCTTGTAGAGTTGTGGCGCCCGGTCGGCGATAACCAAGTCGGCAGGGTCTACCGCCGGGCTGGTGGGATGTCAGGTCTGTGGAGCTTGTGTAAGACCGTGGGCGGTACACCGTCCCTTGCTGGTAACCCAGGCGGCAACGGGCTGCGAAGCAGAAAACTCGACCCGCGAGGGAAGAATCTCCCTGATTCACCTGGGAGAGAAGTCAAGAGCCGAGGTGTTCGATCGTGGCGGCTAGAGCCTTGACGCCACGATCGACGTCGGCCTGCTCGGCGAACTCCTCCGGCGCGTGGCTCACGCCGGTGGGGTTGCGCACGAAGAGCATCGCGGTGGGCACGTGCGCGGCGAGGATGCCCGCGTCGTGGCCCGCACCGGTCGGCAACGCCGGAACGTCACCGAGCGCCCCGGCGATGTCGTCGCGCAGCGCGGAGTCGAAGTGCACCGTGTCGCCGTACGACTCCTCGGTGATGGTGACCTCACAGCCCTCTTCCTCGGCGGCCTGGTGAGCCGCCTCGGAGATCTCCGCGACCATCGCACGGGTGCGCGCGTCGTCGCTGTCCCGGGCGTCCAGCCAGACGTCCACTGTGGACGCGACGACGTTCGTGCCACCGGGGTTGGGGACGAGCCTTCCCACGGTGGCACGCCCGCCACCCCTGGCCGCCTTCCTAGCGGCGAGGACGAGTTGTGAGGCCGGGAGCATCGGGTCGCGGCGGTCTTCGATCAACGTCGCTCCGGCGTGGTTCCCCTCGCCGGAGAACGTGAAGCGCCACCGGCCGTGCGCGAGGATGCTGCTCGCGACACCGACCGGAACGGTCAGGCCGCGGCCCTGTTCGACGTGCAGCTCGACGAACTGGCCGATGCGCCTCAACGCGCGTTCGTCACGACCGACGAGGTCCGGGTCGTACCCGGCCGCCTTCATGGCCTCGGCCAGCGTGATGCCGTCCGGGTCCTTGAGCGCCAACGCCTTCTCCGGGGAGATGGCGCCGGTCAGCAGCCGCGAACCGAGGCACGCGACACCGAACCGGCCGCCTTCCTCCTCGGCGAAGACGGTGATCGCGAACGGCCGCGCGGGCTTGAACCCCTTGGCCTGCAGGAGGTCCACGGCCTGCAGGGAGCTGGTCACCCCGAGCGGACCGTCGAACGCGCCGCCACCGGGCACCGAGTCCAGGTGGCTGCCGGTGACGAGCGCGTTGTCGCCGCGCTCGCCCCACCACGCCCAGAGGTTGCCGTTCTGGTCGGTCTCGACGTTCAGGCCGCGCTTGACGGCCTGCTCGACGAACCAGTGCCGCAGCTCCAGCTCCGGCTTGTCGTAGCCGTGCCGGGAGTAGCCGCCACGCTTGGTGTCACGCCCGACGTCCGCGATCTGGTCGAGCATCACGCCTCCATCGGCAGGCTTACGCAGGGGTCCCCTCCAGGGGGTCCCCCAATTTCAATTGTCCCAGCGAGGTCTGACAATTCTCAGCCCTCCATCGGGATGCGGACGCCCTTGTCCGAAGCCACCGACTTCGCCTCGTCGTACCCGGCGTCGACGTGCCGGATGACGCCCATGCCGGGGTCGTTGGTCAGCACGCGCTCGATCTTCTGCGCGGCGAGCTCGGTGCCGTCCGCGACCGTGACCTGGCCGGCGTGGATCGAACGGCCGATGCCGACGCCGCCGCCGTGGTGGATCGACACCCAGGTGGCGCCGGAGGCCGTGTTGACCAGGGCGTTGAGCAGCGGCCAGTCCGCGATCGCGTCAGAGCCGTCGGCCATCGCCTCGGTCTCGCGGTAGGGGGAGGCCACCGAGCCGCAGTCGAGGTGGTCGCGGCCGATGACGATCGGCGCGGACAGCTCGCCGGACGCCACCATCTCGTTGAACTTGAGGCCCGCGAGGTGCCGTTCGCCGTAGCCGAGCCAGCAGATGCGGGCGGGCAGGCCCTGGAACTCGACGCGCTCGCCGGCCATCTTGATCCACCGGTGGAGCTGCTCGTTCTCCGGGAACAGCTCCAGGATCGCCTTGTCGGTCTTGGCGATGTCCTCGGGGTCGCCGGACAGCGCGGCCCAGCGGAACGGGCCCTTGCCCTCGCAGAACAGCGGCCGGATGTAGGCGGGCACGAAACCGGGGAACGCGAACGCGCGGTCGTAGCCGCCGAGCTGCGCCTCACCCCGGATCGAGTTGCCGTAGTCGAACACCTCGGCGCCGCGGTCCATGAACCCGACCATGGCCTCGACGTGCTCGGCCATCGACTTGCGGGCGCGGTCGGTGAACTCCTCGGGCTTCGCGGCGGCGTAGTCCTGCCACTCCTCCAGCGGGACACCGACGGGCAGGTACGCCAACGGGTCGTGCGCCGAGGTCTGGTCCGTGACGATGTCGACGGCGACCTCGCGGCGCAGCAGCTCCGGCAGGATTTCCGCCGCGTTGCCCACGACACCGACGGACACGGCCTCACCGGCGGCCTTGGCGGCCAGCACGCGCTCGATCGCCGAGTCCAGGTCGTCCGCGATCTCGTCGAGGTAGCGGGTCTCCAGGCGACGCTGGGCGCGGTGCGGGTCGACCTCGATGCACAGCGCGACGCCCTCGTTCATCGTCACGGCCAGCGGCTGCGCGCCACCCATGCCACCCAGGCCCGCGGTGACCGTGAGCGTGCCGCGCAGCGTGCCGTTGAAGCGCTTGGTGGCGACGGCGGCGAACGTCTCGAACGTGCCCTGCAGGATGCCCTGGGTGCCGATGTAGATCCACGAACCGGCGGTCATCTGCCCGTACATCGTGAGGCCCTCGGCCTCCAGGCGGCGGAACTCGGGCCAGTTCGCCCAGTCCGGCACGAGGTTCGAGTTCGCGATGAGCACGCGCGGTGCCCACTCGTTCGTGCGCATGACGCCGACCGGGCGTCCGGACTGCACGAGCAACGTCTCGTCGGCTTCGAGGTTCTTGAGCTCGCGGGTGATCGCGTCGAACGACGGCCAGTCGCGCGCGGCCTTGCCGGTGCCGCCGTAGACGACGAGGTCCTCCGGGCGTTCGGCGACGTCCGGGTCGAGGTTGTTGTGGAACATCCGCAGAGCGGCCTCGGTCGACCAGTTCTTCGCGGTCAGTTCGGTGCCGCGGTCAGCGCGAACAGCCATTACAGGGCTCCACTTCGGATCAGGGCCTCGGCGGCGGCGATCTCGGGGGCGAGGTGGCGGTCGGGGCCGGGGCCGGGGACCGTCTCGCGCAACTTCGCCACGGCGGCGGCCGTCGCGGGGGCGGGCTTGAGGGGCGCGCGCAGGTCGAGCGCCCGCGCGGCGGTGAGCAGTTCGACGGCCAGCACGGTGGTGAGCCCGTCGACGGCCTTGCGCAGCTTGCGGGCGGCGGACCAGCCCATCGACACGTGGTCCTCCTGCATCGCGGAGGACGGGATCGAGTCGACGGACGCCGGCACGGCCAGGCGCTTGAGCTCGGACACGATCGCCGCCTGGGTGTACTGGGCGATCATGTGGCCGGAGTCGACGCCGGGGTCGTCGGCGAGGAACGGCGGCAGGCCGTGCGAGCGGGAGACGTCGAGCATGCGGTCGGTGCGGCGCTCGGCGATCGAGGCCACGTCCGCGAGCGGGATGGCCAGGAAGTCCAGCACGTAGGCGACCGGGGCACCGTGGAAGTTGCCGTTGGACTCGACGCGGCCGTCGGCCAGCACGACCGGGTTGTCGATCACGGACGCCAGCTCGCGGTCGGCCACCGTCGCCGCGTACGCCACGGTGTCGCGCGCCGCGCCGTGCACCTGCGGGGAGCAGCGCAGCGAGTACGCGTCCTGCACGCGGGTGCAGTCCGGGCCGCGGTGGGAGGCGACGATCTCGGAGTTCTTGAGGAACGCGAGCATCCTGGCGGCCGACAGGTTCTGGCCGGGGTGCGGGCGCAGCGCGTGCAGCTCCGGCTCGAAGACCCGGTCGGTGCCCAGCAGGGCCTCGACGCTCATCGCGGCCGTGAGGTCGGCGATGTCGAGCAGCCTCGTGAAGTCGGCGATCGCCAGCGACAGCATGCCGAGCATGCCGTCCGTGCCGTTGATCAGCGCGAGGCCTTCCTTCTCGGCCAGCTGCACGGGTTCGATGCCGGCTTCGGCGAGGGCTTCGGCCGCGGGCACGAGCTCGTCGCGGGAGTTGCGGACCATGCCCTCGCCCATCAGCGCGAGCGCACTCGCCGACAACGGCGCGAGGTCGCCCGAGCAGCCCAGCGAGCCGTACTCGTGCACGATCGGGGTGATGCCCGCGTTCAGCATCCCGGCCATCGCGTCCACAGTGGACAAGCGGACGCCGGTGTGGCCGGTCGAGAGCGTGCGCAGGCGCAGCAACATCAGCGCCCGCACGACCTCGCGTTCGACCTCGGGACCGGAACCGGCGGCGTGCGAGCGGATCAGCGACCGCTGCAGCTGGGCACGGCGGTCCGGCGGGATGTGCCGGACGGCGAGCGCGCCGAACCCGGTCGAGACGCCGTAGGTGGGGCGTTCGGCCGTGGCGAGCTGGTCGATGTGGCCACGGGCGGTGGTGACCGCCTCGCGGGCCGCCGCGGTGATCTCCACCGGGGCGCCGTCGCGGGCGACGGCATGAACGTCCTCGAGGGTCAGAGGCTTCGGACCCAGCTCCACCGGTTGTCGCATGGAGACATCACAGCGCTCCGGGGCCGAGTCAGCGACCCCGGAGCGCCCGATCGTGTCTGAGATGCCAGACGGACTACTTCTTGCGGATCCAGCCGGTGTCGACGTTCGAGGCGAGTTCGACGTCGTTGACCGCCGCGACCAGCTCGTCCACCGACTTCCCGGGTTCAAGGCTCGTCGCCCTGATCCAAAGATCGCCCTCCTGCACCCACACGGTCGAGCCGTCGACGGTCCCGGTCTTGCCGCGCACCGCCACCGGAGAGGTCTGCGTGCCGAAGGCGAACGGTGCGCGCGAGGTCACCGTCACCTCGATCGGCTCGGCGGAGATCTTGGCGCGCCAGTCACCAGGACTCGACCCGCTGAACACGTCCGCCTGCCTGTCCTTCAGCTTGAACGGCGCCTGGAAGGTCGCGTTCGAGTCCGCACGCACGGAGTCGGCGACGCGCAGTGCCGTGTCCCTCGAGTCGCCCACGTCCTGGACTTGGACGACCAGCGTCTCCTGCGCCTTCCACTCGACGATCGCCGTGCTGCCGTTCACCTGCACACGGGCATTGAGCCCGCGCACGGTCGTGTTCTGCCATCCATCTGCACGGCCCCCGTAGCCCTGACCGCTCGAGAGCTGGATGTTCGGTCCGTCGATCTGCGGGGCGTCCGCAGGGGCGTCCGACGGCACCCAGACACGCGTGGTCTTGCCGTCGTGCGCGGCACGGAGGGTCTCGGTGAAGCCCGTCGGCAGCCAGTGCGGCTGGTACTTGAGCGCCCCGGTCGCGTTGTCCGGCACGAGCGCGGCAGCGGCGTCGTTCGGGTTCGGCGGCGTGTACCTGTCGCTGGCGATGACGCCCGCGAAGATCAGGACGACGACCGCGGCCATGCCGGCCGTGGCGATCAGGAAGATGTTGTTCCGCTGCCTCTTCCGCTTGCGCCGCAGGGCGTTCAGCGTCGGGCCCGGATGCGGGGTGCGCTCGGCCAGTTGACCGAGTGCCTCCTTGATGAGCTGTTCGGTGTCGTTCACGACAGGCCCTCCCCGAGCCGCAACCCGACTCCAGCGGGTTCCGGCGTGTGGTCCAGGCGGAGTGTGGCCAGCGCACGCGAGATGTGGCTGCGCACGGTTCCCTCGGCACAACCGAGCATCTGTGCGATCTCCGAGTCCTCGTAGTTCTCGTAGTAGCGGAGCACGACGGCGGCCCGCTGTTTGCGGGGCAGCTTCGCGATCCGCTGCAACATTGCTTCCCGCTCGTCGTAGTGGTGCGTCTTGTCGCCGACGGGCGGGGTGACGGACTCGAGCGTCGTCATGCAGAGAGCGACGTCCTTGGCGGCCCTGCGTCTGCGCCACGAGAGGTACTCGTTGGTCACCATGCGCTTGACGTAGGCGTGAGGGAGGTCGACTGATCCGATGCGGTCCCACTTCTGCTGCGCGCGCAGCAGCACTTCCTGGACCACGTCCTGGGCCAGGTGCGGGTCGCACGTGAGCACGGTGGCATAGCGCAGCAACGGGGTCACCTGTGCTGCCACGAAGTCATCGAAACTCGGTGTCAATCCCGACCCCCTTCAAAACCGTCACGCCCCTCCAACGCTCCCCGGGCGTGTTCTGTTGAGTGTGCCCTGATGTCGTAACGGCGTGGGGTGCATCACATGGGAAAATCACTGACGTGGGCAGCAGCAGTGACGTTCCCGCGCTGCGGCGAGGGTTGGCAGTCCTCCGGCTGCTGGCGGGCAGACCGGGACCCGTCTCCGCGGCGTCGGTGGCGCGCGAGCTCAATCTGCCCAGGTCCACGACCTACCACCTGCTGTCGGAGCTGACCGAGGCCGGCTTCGCGACGCACTTCCCCGAGGAGAAGCGCTACGGCCTGGGCGTCGCGGCGTTCGAACTCGGCTCCGCCTACCTGCGGCACGATCCGCTGGAGCGCCTGGCCCGCCCGTTGCTGCGCAAGCTCGCCGATCGGATGGAGAAGGTCGCGCATCTGGGCGTCCTGCACGGCGCCGAGGCCCTGTACCTCGTGCGCGAGCAGCCCCGGCAGCCGCAGTCGATCGTGTCCGACGTCGGCGTCCGGCTGCCCGCCCACCTGACGGCCTCGGGCCGCGCGATGCTGGCGCACCTGCCTCCGGCGCAGGTCAGGGCGCTGCTGCCGTCGGTGGCCTCGTTCGTCGACCGCACCGGACGCGGCCCGCACAACCTGCCCGCGTTGCGGCGGCTGCTGACGCTGGAACGGCGGCAGGGCTGGTCGGTCGAGGACGGGTTCGTGACGGCCGGGTTCGCCTCGGTGGCGGCGCCGGTGTTCGACCACGGCGAGCGGCCGATCGCGGCCATCACGCTGACGTTCCGGCACGTCTGCGACACACCGTGCGGCCAGACGTGGCCCGACCTGGCCAAAGAGGTGCACAAGGCGGCCGAGGAACTGACGCTCCGGATCGGCGGTCACGCGGCCTCCGGATAGTAGCCATGTACATAGTAGCCATGTACCGTATCTGCCATGAGCAGTGCTGAACCGACGCCTGGACACCTCGTGTGGCGTCTGGCGATGAAGTGGCGGACGGCCGTTGACCGTGCGTTGGACCCCCTTGGGCTGACGCACGCGCAGTACGTCGTCCTGTCATCGCTGTTGGCGCTGGACCGGCCCTCCCAACGCGAACTGGCCGATCACACGGGCCTGGAAGCGCTGTACGTCTCGAAGCTGGCGCGTTCGTTGGAAGCATCGGGATTCATCTCGCGCACACGGGACGCCGTCGACACACGGACCGTGCGGCTGTCCCTGACCCCTCAGGGCCTTGAGACGGTCGAGCCCGCCGTGGCACTGGTCCGCTCGTTGCTGGATCGGCTGCTCGCGCCGCTGGGCGACCGCACCTCCGCCTTCTCCGGCGAACTGCTCGCACTGCTCGCCGTTCCCCTCGACTGAGGAGCCTTCGATGCCCGTCGTTCCCGTCCTCGACTCGACCATGCACCACGAAGAACACGGCTCCGCGCCGTTCGTGTTCCTGCACGGCAATCCCGCCTCGTCGCACACCTGGCGCAACGTCCTGCCCGAACTGGGCGGGCTCGCCCCCGATCTCATCGGCATGGGCAGATCGGGCAAGCCGGCCATCGGCTACTCGTTCGACGACCACTCCCGGTACCTCGACGCGTGGTTCGACGCCCTCGAACTGGACCAGGTGGTCCTGGTCGGCCACGACTGGGGCGGCGCGCTCGCGTTCGACTGGGCCGCCCGGCATCCCTCGCGCGTGGCCGGCATCGCGTTCTTCGAGACGATGGTGAAGCCCCTGAGGTCCGCCGACCTGCAGCCCGCCGCGCAGGAGCGGATGCGCAGGCTGCGGACCCCCGGCCTGGCCGAGGAACTGGTGCTGGACCAGGACACCGTCATTCGTCAGGCGTTCACCGGCGGCGTGCGCACACCGGTCTCGGACGAGGACATGGCCGCGTACCTGGCACCGTTCCCCGACCGGGAGAGCCGGCGCCCGGTGCTGGCGTGGGCGCAGCAACTGCCGGTCGACGGTGACCCGCCTGCCCTGGTGCCGCGCAAGGAGGCCTACGGCAGGTGGCTCGCGACCTCGGAGGTACCGAAGTTGTTGCTGACCTTCGAGAACGCGCCGACGCTGCTCATCACCCCTGAGCTGGCCGCATGGTGCTCCGAGAACATCGCGGCACTGGAGGTGGTGGCGGCCGGTGAGGCCGGGCACCACGCGCAGGAGGACCGGCCGAAGGAGATCGCGGCCGCCATCAGGGCTTGGACGGAGAGCAACGGTCTGGTTGCATAGCGTGCATGGGGGCTATAACCGAACAGATCGAGGAACTGGATTTCTCCTCCGCGTCCGAGGAGGACCGGCGCGGCCTCCACGAGGTCGTGGCGACCTGGTCGGTTGAGGGCTCGCCCGGCAAGGAACGGCCGCTCTACGAGTCCGTCGTCGCCCTGTGGGAGCACCGCGACGACATCGGATTCGAACCTGCGCGCTTCGTCGTGGCGCGAGAAGAAGGAAAGATCGTCGGCTACGCCGAGGTGCGGATCTCCGAGGCAGAGGCGCACGCGGACCTCGCCAATGCCAACGTTGTCGTGCTTCCCGCGTACCGCCGCCGTGGCATCGGTACAGCGTTGCTTCGCGCCATGCGCTCCCTGTTGAGCGGGCGCACCGTCATCGAGTCGTGGAGCGTGTTCAAGGACAGCCCGGCGGAGCCGTTCGCCGCCGCGCACGGATTCCGGGTCATCTCCTCCATGACCCGGCAACGACTCGACCTGATCGACCTGCCGGAGGCCGGTGAGCTTCCGGCAGGCTACGAGCTGGTCTCGTGGAAGAACGTGGCGCCGGAGGAGTTCGTCGAGGCGTACGTCCTGGCGCTCAACGGGATCAGCGACGCACCGCAGGGCGAGACGATGCTCGATCTGGCGGGCAACACCATCGAGAGCGTCCGGAAGGACGAGGCCGTCACCGTCGCGGACCGCTGGATCGTCCTGCTGCTGCACGAGGGCGCGGCGGCCGGCGTCACGGTCGTCGAGCTGGACCTGACCGTGCCCGCGGTGGCCGAGCAGCTGAGCACCGTCGTGCTGCCGGGCCATCGCGGCCGAGGACTCGGCAGGCTGATCAAGGCGCACATGCTGCACAACCTGCACGGCGTCAAGACCATCTACACGCGCGTCAGCAGCGAGAACGAGCACATGCTCCGCGTGAACCACTCGCTGGGCTACGAAGACACGTTCATCTACATGGGCGTACAAGCGAAAACCGCCGACCTGCAGGTGTAAGCCTGCGGGCCGGCGGTCGTCAGAACGCGATCAGATGCCCGCGGAGGCGAGCCACTCCTTGGCGACCTTCTCCGGCTCCGGCTTGTCCGGCGCCGAGAGCTTCTGGTTCAGCTCCAGCAGGACCTTCGTGTCGAGCTTCTTCGAGATGGCGTTGAGGGTGTCGCGGACCTGCTGCGACGCCTTCTTCTCGTTGATGAGCGGCAACACGTTCTGCGCGGCGAAGACGTTCTTCGGGTCTTCCAGCACCACGAACTCGTTGGCCTTGATGGCCGCGTCCGTCGTGAACAGGTCGGCCGCCTGCACCGTGTTGTCCTTCAGGCCGGCGACGGTCAGCGGGCCGCCGACGTCGAGGGCCTTGAACTCCTTGAACTCACAGGCGTACTTGGCCTTCAGGCCCGGCAGGCCGTCCGCGCGGCTCTGGAACTCCGTCGGGCCGCCGAAGACCATGTCCTTGCAGTACGGCACGAGGTCGTCGATCGACTTGAGGCTGTACTGGGCCGCGATCTGCTTCGTGACGACAACGGCGTCCTTGTCCTCCGCGGACGACTTGTCGAGCACGATGAGGTTCTGCGGCAGCGCCTTCTTCAGCGCCGCGTACACCTCGTCGGAGCCGACTTCCTGCGCTTCCTTGTTGATGTACTTGAGAAGTACACCGGAGTACTCCGGGATCAGGTCGATCGAGCCGTCCTGCACGCCCTTGTAGTACAGCTCCCGGTTACCGATGTTCAGCTTCTTGGACACCTTGACGCCCTTGGCGGCCAACGCTTCCGCGTAGATCTCCGCGAGCAGGCGCGACTCCGGGAAGTTGCCCGAACCCACGACGATGGTGTCCGTCGGGGCCGGGTTGTTGGCGCCGCCCGTCAGCGGGTCACCACCGCACGCCGACAGAAGCATCACGGCAGCGACAGCCGTGGCGATGCGCTTCATCTGTTTCCTCCGGTTCCCACTGGACGCAATCCTGGCGAGACCGTCAGCCGTTGCAGGCCGGCGAACCCCAGGTCGACGAGAACGGCGAGCAGTGCCACGAGCACCGCGCCGGCGAGCATCTGTCCGAAATCCTGCAGGGCGAGGCCGTCGAAGACGAACCTGCCGAGTCCACCGGCGCCGGTGTAGGCGGCGATGGTGGCGGTCGCGACCACCTGCAACGCGGCGCCGCGGAAACCGCCGAAGATCAGCGGAAGCGCGTTCGGGATCTCCACCTGGAGCAGCACGCCCGACTCGCGCATCCCGACGCCCCTCGCGGCGTCGACCGTCACCGGGTCGACCGCGCGGACGCCCGCGTACGTGCCCGCCATGATCGGCGGGATCGCCAGCAGCACCAGCGCGACGTACACCGGGAAGTCACCCAGGCCCGCCCACAGCACGACGAGGATCAGCACCGCCGTGGTCGGCAGCGCCCTCAGCGCGTTGGAGAGTCCGACGATCACGAACCCGCCCTTGCCGGTGTGCCCGACGAACGCGCCGAGCGGGACCGCGATCAGCGCCGCGATCACCAGGGTCAGCAGCGTGTAGCCGAAGTGCTCCAGCAACCGCACCGGAATCCCGGTCGAGCCGGACCAGTGCGCGGGATCGAAGAGCCAGCCCATCTCAGCTCACCTCCCCGCCCGTGCCCACGGCGTGAGCAGCCGTCCGATCAGCAACAGCAGTCCGTCCGCGAGCACCGCCAGCACGACCGTGCCGATCAGGCCCGCGAGGACCTTGTTGGTGTTGTCGGTCTGGTAGCCCTCGGTGAAGAGCTGGCCGTAGCCGCCGAGCCCGACGAGCGCGCCCACGCTGACCATGCTGATGTTCGACACGGTCGCGACCCGCAGGCCCGCGATCGTGACCGGCAGGGCCAGCGGGAAGTCGACGGTGAGGAAGCGCCGCAGAGGACGGAACCCCATCGCGTTCGCCGCGGCGACGACGTTGCCCGGCACCGCGGCCAGCGCGTCCGCGACCGCGCGCACCATCAGCGCGACCGTGTAGACCACCAGCGGCACGATGACGTTGATCTCGTCGAGGATCTTCACGCCGAGCAGCACCGGCGTGATCACGATGAGCGCGATGGACGGGATCGTGAACAGGACGTTGGCGAACGGGAAGAGGATCGCGCGCGCCGTCTGCGACCGGCTCGCCCACCACCCGAGGGGGATGGAGAGCACGAAACCGACCAGCACCGGCACGACGGAGAGCCGGAGGTGCACCTCGGTGACTTCCCAGAACCTTTCCCAGTTCTCGAAAATCCAGGTCACTTCGGGACCTCACCCGCCGCGCGGGCCTTCGCGAGCGCCTTGATCACGTCGCCGGCGTGGACCACGCCCGTGACCGCACCGGCACCGTCGACGACCACGCCGAGCGCGGACGGCGAACTGAGCGCCGCGTCGAGCGCACCGCGCAACGTCGTGCCGTCGTAGAGCGAGCCGCCGGAGATCAGGTCCTTCTCGGCGACCTCGACCTCACCGTCCACACCGGACAGCCAGCCCTTCGGCCGGTTCTCCTCGTCGACGACGAGCGTCCAGTCGGTTACGGTGACGCGCTCACCGAGCTTGGCGGTCGCGACGGGATGCACGGGCACGTCCGCGTGCAGGAACGTGAGGGTGCGGTAGCCGCGGTCGCGTCCGACGAACGAGGCCACGAAGTCGTTGGCGGGCGCGGCCAGCAGCTCGGTCGGCTTCGCGTACTGAGCGAGGTGCCCGCCCGTCTGGAACACCGCGACGCGCTCGCCGAGCTTGAGCGCCTCGTCGATGTCGTGCGTGACGAACACGATCGTCTTGTCCAGTTCCGCTTGCAGGCGAAGGAGTTCGTTCTGCAGGTCCTCGCGGACCACCGGGTCGACGGCGCTGAACGGCTCGTCCATCAACAGCACCGGCGGATCGGCCGCGAGCGCGCGGGCGACACCCACGCGTTGCTGCTGGCCTCCGGAGAGCTGGGCCGGGTAGCGCTTGCCGAACGCCGGGTCCAGCCCGACGATCTCCAGCAGTTCGGCCGCACGCGTGCGCGCCTTGCGTTTGTCCCAACCGGACAGAAGAGGCACGGTCGCGACGTTGTCCAGCACCGTGCGGTGAGGGAAGAGGCCCGCCTGCTGGATCACGTAGCCGATGCCGCGCCTGAGGGTGGGCGGGTCGACGGTCAGGACGTCCTTGCCGTCCACCAGGATCGTGCCCGACGTGGGGTCGATCATGCGGTTGACCATGCGCAGGGACGTCGTCTTGCCACAGCCGGAAGGACCGACGAACACCGTGATGGTGCCCGCCTCGACCGTGAGGTCGAGCTCGTCGACAGCGATGGTCCCGTCCTCGAACCGCTTGGTTACGGCCCGGAACTCGATCACCCTTCGGATCCCTCCGGTCGTGACGACCACCCCGATTGGGCCGCCCTGGATGTAGATCCCAAAGACCTTAACTCGTTCGGCGTACCCCGGCACAGCGTTCCACTATGTGACGGCCCGAGCGTTTCATCCGGCGCAGCCAGGGGAAAGATCAACAACGAGTGCTGGAGCCGATGCAGACCGTAGCGAACTGCCGAGACTCTCACGGCTAAGGTGACAGACGTGCTGGCGCGGTATCGCTACCGGATCGAACCGACCGAGGTTCAGCGCGGCATGCTGGCACGTACGTTCGGGTGCGCACGAGTGGTCTTCAACGACGCGATCCGCTGCCGGGAAGCCGCGCACCTGGCCGGCGAGAAGCTCACCCCGACTGACGTGCAGCGCCGTGTGATCACTGAGGCGAAGGCAACCGTGAATCGCGTGTGGTTGCGCGAGGTGGCGTCGGTGGCATTGGTGCAATCGGTACGCGACGCGGATCAGGCGTACCGAAACTTCTTCGATTCTCTGACGAAGCGGCGCAGAGGCCGCCGAATGGGACGGCCGAGGCTGAAGTCCCGCAAGGACTCCCGGCAGACGTTCCGGCTAACACGCAACGGGTTCGTTCTACGCGCTGGAGGCCAGCTCTACCTGGCCAAGATCGGCGATGTGCGCGTGCGCTGGTCTCGGCCTTTGCCCTCCGATCCGAGCTCGCTCACGATCATCCTCGAACCGGACGGCCACTACTACGCCTCGTTCGTCGTGGACGTCGATCCGACACCGCTACCGCAGATCGACGGGGAAGCCGGAGTCGACCTCGGGATCTCCCGTCTGGCCGTCGTCGCCGACACGGACGGGCAGTGCCTGACCATCGCCAACCCCAGACACCTGGCAGGCAAGCTGTGCAGGCTGGCCCGGCTTGAACGTGAGAAGCACCGCCGAGTCAAAGGCAGCGCCAATCGAGAGAAGACGCGACGAAAGCTGGCAGCGCAACACGCCAAGATCGCCCGCACCCGGCGGGACCATCACCACAAACAGGCCCTCATCCTGATCCGCGAGAACCAAGCGGTCTACGTGGAGGACCTGAACATCGTGGGCATGGTCGCGAACCGCCGCCTGGCCAGGGCCATCTCCGACGCCGGATGGGCACAGTTCATCCGGCTCCTGCACGAAAAGGCCGAGCGGTATGGCCGAACAGTGCGGGCTGTGTCCCGTTGGCTGCCCAGCTCGAAGACCTGTTCAAGCTGCGGTCACCTCATGGACGCGATGCCGCTGGGAATCAGATCGTGGACCTGCCCTGGATGCGGGGCGGCGCACGATCGTGACCGCAATGCGGCGCTCAACATCCTCACCGCCGGGCGGGCGGAGAAGCGAAATGCCTGTGGAGCCCAGGTAAGCCCTCTCCATGGAGAGGCCCAGGGCGAGGAAGCAGGAAGCTCCCCAGGCCTTCGGGCAGCGGAGCACGTCAAGGCCCGTATGGTTTACCGCTTGTGACGATCGATCAGGTTCGGCAGTTGGTAGCAGAGCGCGGCGTGCACGCCCGCAAGCTCCGCGAGGTGTTGTCCCTGCTCAGTGAGGACTGGCACCCGCTGGCCGAACTCGTGCGCCTGCCCGCTGTGCCCCGCCGCACCGTGCAGGACCTGCTCAAGGCCCTCGGTGAGGACGCCGAATCTTCAGGCGATCGTTACCGCATCGCTCCCGGTCTGGTGGCCTCGTACCGGTCCGCCTTCGGCGTCTCGGGTGTCCGCGACCACACGGACGTGTTGCGCCAGATCCTCGTGGACATCGCCGACGTCCCGCCGCCGTTGTCCTCGTTGGACCACGTGCAGGCGACGGCCGAGACGGCGCTGAACCGCGCGGTGTGGCTGGACTCGGCGTACGACCTGACGGGCAGGCGCCTGCTGTGCCTGGGCGACCACGACCTGACCTCGCTGGCCGTCGCCGCGGTCAACCCGCACGTGTCGATCACTGTGGTGGACCTGGACGAGCGCCTGCTGGAGTTCATCGACTCGCGGGCCGCCGCGCGCAGGCTCGACATCCGAACGTTGCACTGCGACATGCGTTTCGGCTTGCCCGCCTCGGTTCTCGAGTCCTTCGACCTCGTCTTCAGCGACCCGCCCTACTCGCCGGAGGGCATGGGCCTGTTCGCCGGCCGCGGCATCGAGGCGTTGGAGGACATCGCTTCGGGGCGCCTGCTGCTCGCGTACGGCTTCTCGGACCGCACGCCGGCCCTCGGCCTGAAGGTGCAGCAGGAACTGCAGAAGCTCGGCCTGGTGTTCGAGGCGATCCTGCCCGCGTTCCACCGCTTCGACGGCGCGCAGGCCATCGGCTCGGCCGCCGACCTCTACGTGTGCCGTCCCACGGGACGCCGCGCGGTGTCCGGTGGCACGCGGATCTACACGCACGGCGCGCAGTCCGTGGAGTCGTCCGGCCCGTCGCCGGAAGCTCTGTCCGCGTTGTCGGATCTCGCTCCCCGCCCGGAGTCCTCCCCGCCGCCGAAGCCCCGTCCGGCCGGCTGGGCCGAGCCCGTCGGCAAGGGTGCGGCCTCCCTGGCCGTCGACCTGTCCGCGGACCCCGGCCCGTGGTTGCTGCGCACGCTCCTCGCCTCGTCGCCCGCGCGGCTGGCCTGCCTGGTGCCGAACAACCACCCGGCGGTGTCGTCGGAGGCCGGGCAGACGGAGCTGCAGGAGCTGGTGGCGACCCGGTTCAAGTTGAAGTTCCTGCGCAACAACCCGGATGCCAGGACGACGATCGTCGTCGCCGATCAGGTGCTGACCGGCACGCTGTCACTGGGTGAGCGCGCGGTCCGCGAGGTCCTGATGAAGGCGCACGGCAAGCTGCGCAACAGCTGGCGCGAGGCGTTGATCACCGCGTCGCAGGGCGTGCTGACCAAGAGGCAGGCCGCGGAGATCATCGACAACGCCCCGGTGCGGCAGGACGACCTCGAACTGCGGTTGGTCGACCTGCCCAGGCACCGGATCGCGGCACTGCTGCCGGAGATCTCAGCCAGCGCGGGGTATGTGGAGCGGCCCGAGAGCTAGCACCGCGCGGAACTCCTTGGGCGGCACCGGACGCGAGAACAACCAGCCCTGGTACGCGTCCACGCCGACACCGCGCAGGACGTGGAACTGGGTAGCGGTCTCCACGCCCTCCGCGACGCACTTGCGTCCCATCGCGCGGGCCATGTCCACCACGGCGCGGGCGACGGCGAAGTCCGAGGAGTCGTTGCCCACACCCGAAACGAAGCGCCGGTCCACCTTGATGATCTGGGCAGGCAGGTCCTTCAGGCGGGCCAGCGACGAGTAGCCGGTGCCGAAGTCGTCGACGGCGAACTGCACGCCGCGCTTCACCAGTTCGTCCATCGACTGGCGGACCCGGGACGGCAGGTCGACGAACGCGGTCTCGACCAGTTCCAGCACCACGCGTTCCCACGGGACGCCGGACTCCATGATCGCGGTCGACACGATGTCGACGAACTCCGGATCGCCCGGCACCAGGCCGGCGAGGTTCACGGCGACCGACACCGGGCGGCCGTCGGGCGCGGGCCAGGTCGCGGCCTCCTTCAACGCCGTCCGCAGCACCCAGCGGTCGAGTTCGCGCATCAGGTCGCCCTGCTCGGCGACCGGCAGGAACACGTCCGGCGGCAGCAGTCCGCGATCGGGGTGCGGCCAGCGCACCAGTGCCTCGGCGGTCAGGACGGCGCCGTCGACGCCCACGACGGGCTGGTAGTGCAGCGCCAGTCCGTCGTTCTGCAGGGCCTCGCGCAGCTGGCCTTCGAGGTGCACCTGGCGGTCCGCGGACGCGATCAACGCGGCCGAGGCCAGCGAGACCCGTCCGGCGCCGGCGCGCTTCGCCTCGAACATCGCGGCGTCGGCGAACCTGAGCAGGTCGGCACCGTTGGCGCGCGAGCCGTTCGGCACGGCCGCGCCGATCGAGGCCGAGACCCTGACCAGCTGGCCGTGCACCGGGACCGCGGTCCTCAGCAGTGACGCGACCCGTGTCGCCAGGGCGTCGACGCCGCCCACGGCGTCGAGGTCCTCGGCGATGATCACGTACTCGTCGCCGGACAGCCGGGCGGCGGTGCAGCCGTCCGGCAGGCCGCCTTCCAGGCGTCGCGCCAGGGCGACCAGGAGCTCGTCGCCCGCGTCGTGGCCGAGGGAGTCGTTGACGCGCTTGAAGTTGTCGATGTCGCAGAAGAGGACGGCGACCTTGGACCGGCCGGGGCCCTCCAGCAGCTTGCCGAGGATCTCCTTCACCAGCGCGCGGTTCGGCAGGCCGGTCAGCTCGTCGTGGGTGGCCTGGTGGCGCAACGCCTCGGCGGCGCGGCGGCGTTCGGTGATGTCCAGGAACACGATCAGCCAGAAGCGGCGGCCGTCGTCCTGCACGGACAGCGCGATGTGCAGTTCGCAGTAGACCTTCTCGCCGTCCGGGCGGACGAGGATGCGCTGCGGGATCTTCTGCGTGCGCTCGGCGGCCCACTGCAGGCCGGGCGAGGTGTCCTCGGGATGGGTGAGCTGCTCGGCGGTCATGCCGCGCAGCTGTTCCAGTTCCATGCCGAGCAGGTCGCACAACGCGTCGTTGGCGTCGACCAGGCGCTCGCCCTCGTCGAACAGGCCGATGCCCACCGGTGTCACGGACACGAGGTCGGTGAAGCGCTGCGAGGAACGCTTCATGCGCGCTTCGGCGGCGCGCTGCTCGGTTACGTCCTGAGCGGTGCCGACGGCGAGCTGCTTGCCGCGCGGGTCGTGGACGATCATGCCGTGGCAGCGGAAGATGCGCGTCGATCCGTCGCGGCGGATCACGCGGTGTTCGCACTGCACCGCGATCTCGTCGACCGCGAGCTGGCGCCACAGGTCGTCGACCCAGCCCCGGTCCTCGGGGTGCACCAGGTCGAGGTAGTACTGGTAGTTGCCGTCGACCTCGGCGGGGATGTCGTAGAGGTCGCGCAGCATGTCCGACCACACGACCTCGCCGCTGACCGGGTTCCACTCCCACATGCCGAGGCGGGCGGCCTGCTGCGCGTCGGCCAGTCTCCGGCGGTCCTCGCGCATCTGGCGTTCCAGCGCACGCGCTTCGGTGACGTCCTGGATCGTGCCGTGGTAGCGCTCGACGCGGCCCGACGGCGCGATCTCCGCGCGGGCGCGGCACATGTAGACGCGCTCGCCGACCTCGCTGCGGACCTCGACCTCGACCGGTTCCCCGTCGCTCGCGTGCAGCAACGAGTGGCGAAGCGCCTTGACGGCCTCCCGGTCGTCCGGGTGCACGCCGCTGAGCAGGTCGTCGTCCGGCGTCATGCCGAGCTCGGCGTACATCTCCAGCAGCACTTCGCTGCGGTGCACGGCACGCGTGCCGGTCTCGTAGGCCCAGCTGCCGATGCGGGCGATGCGCTGCGCCTCCAGCAGCCGCGCCCGTTCCTGGGCGAGGTCGGTGGCCGCGCGCTTGGTCTCGGTGATGTCCCGGATGTAGCCGGTGATCTTGTCCAGGCCGCCGACGTCGTCCAGCCTCGCCTCGGCGACACCGCGGATCCACCGCAGCTGGCCGTCCGGGCGGACGATCCGGTACTCGATGTCGATCGGGTCGCCGGTGATCTCGCGACCGTGCCAGTACGTCTCGACCATCTGGTGGTCGTCCGGGTGCACGACGTCGAGAACGGCCTGCGCGCCCGGCACGACGGCGCCGCGTTCGAGGCCGAGGAGCTCGTAGTGCGTGTCCGACCAGACGGTCAGGCCGGTCCGGGGGTCGAACTCCCACGAGCCCAGGTTCGCGACCTTCTGCACCTTGCGGAGCCGGCGCTGTTCGTCGCGCAGCGCGTCCGCGGCGGAGGCGAGGTCGGAGACGTCGATCAGCAGGACGGCCTGCAGGCCCGTGCCGGGAACGGCGTGCCGGGCGACGCGCACCGGCAGTTCGGTGCCGTCCGCGCGCAGCAGCCTCAGGTCGGCGGAGTTGCCGAGGAGCAGGTCACCGAGCGGGTGCCCGACGAGGTCGTCGGCACCCTGCGCGACCGCGAGCTCCACAGCTGCGGGGTTCGCCTGCATGACGACACCCTTGGCGTCGACGAGCAACGACGGCGCGTCGGGCAGGGTCAACCCGTCCAACGTGATCGGAGGTTTCCCGTTCTCCGGGACAGCCGTCCGTGCACGGCCGTTCACCACCGTCGCGCGTCCCACCCACTTGGGCACCGGCCCACCCTCTCCCGCATCCACCGCCCGCGGCAATTCGGGTGGGCACGACAACGGCACCCGAACGGCGGCAAACACGAACCCTCTCCTCGGGTGAACACCCGAGGAGAGGGACGGTAGCGCTTCAGAGCGTCATCGCCCACCCCTGCACGGGTTAACGAAAAGCCACGTTCGTGGTTCCGGTACTCGTGCAGATGCAAAAAGGTGGCAAATGAACGGGCTGGATCAGGCGACTCCGTCGGCCTTCGCGGCCACGGCCACAGCCGCCGCGACCTCGGGTCCGACGCGCGGGTCCAATGCCGAGGGCACAATTCGGTCTGGGCCCAAATCATCCTTCGCGACCGCGAGAATGGCATCCGCGGCGGCGAGTTTCATGCCTTCCGTGATCCGTCGCGCACCCGCGTCGAGAGCCCCGCGGAAAATGCCGGGGAACGCGAGCACGTTGTTGATCTGGTTCGGGAAGTCGCTGCGGCCGGTGGCCACGATCGCGGCGTGCCGGGCGGCGACCTCCGGGTGCACCTCGGGGTCGGGGTTCGACAGCGCGAAGACGATCGAGCCGCTCGCCATGCTCGCGATCAGGTCCTCGGACACCTTGGACGACGAGACGCCGATGAAGACGTCCGCGCCCCGCAGCGCCACGTCGATGCCACCGTCGAGGTTGCTGGAGTTCGTGACCTTCGCGATCTCCTCCTTGACCGGGTTGAGACCGGCCCGGCCCGTGCGGACGATGCCGCGCGAGTCGAGCAGCGTGATGTCGCCGGCGCCGGCGGCTATGAGGATCTTGGCGATCGCGATGCCCGCGGCGCCCGCACCGGAGATGACCACCCGCTGGTCACCGATGTTCTTGCCGAGGACGGTGTTCGCGCCGTTCAGCGCTGCCAGCGACACGACGGCCGTGCCGTGCTGGTCGTCGTGCATGACCGGGCAGTCGAGCGCCTCGATCAGCTTCCGCTCCAGCTCGAAGCAGCGCGGGGCGGAGACGTCCTCCAGGTTGACCGCGCCGAACGACGGGCGCAGCCGCACGAGCGTCTCGACGATCTCGTCCACGTCCGTCGTGTTGAGCACGAGCGGGATGGAGTCGAGGCCGCCGAACGTCTTGAACAGCGCGGACTTGCCCTCCATGACGGGCAGCGACGCGCTCGGGCCGATGTCGCCGAGACCGAGCACCGCGGTGCCGTCGCTGACGACGGCGACCAGGCGGTGCGCCCACGTGTACTTCGCGGCGAGCGAGGGGTCCTCCGCGATGGCCTTGCTCACTCGTGCGACACCAGGTGTGTACGCGATGGACAGCGCCTTCGGGTCAGCCAGCGAGGCGGTCGCGCCGACCTCGAGCTTCCCGCCCAGGTGCGCGTTGAAGATCTCCTCGTCCGTCAGCTGCGTCGGATCGGAGTTCTCGGTGCGGGCTTCGTTCACTGCTGTCACGGCGTCCCTCCTGCGGTGCGGGCGGCGTAGTGGCCCAACATGGGCTCATCACCAGACGGCGCACCGGCCCAGCGTTGTCACGCCGGGTACACGGGGCCTGGAAACTCGGTCGATGCCCTCCGACGAGTTGCGTCGGAGAAGCGCCCGAGTGATGCGGGTGACGGAAGTGTGGCAGGGTCGCGCGTTGCTGTCTGCGGTGGGGATCACACTTTTTCCGCAGGTCAGAGGGCATGTAGCAAGACGTCCGTCCGGTTTTCTGCACCGACCGGTCAGTTTCTGCAGGCAGGAAGCACCCGATCGGTCAAGAAAGATTGACGCCTTAGAGTGACGGCATGCAGGCGAGTTCGCTGAAAATTGACGGCGCTTTCGAGTTCACCCCTCGGACATTTCCCGACGACCGCGGTGTGTTCGTCTCGCCGTACCAGGAGGCCGCCTTCGTGGAGGCGGTCGGGCACCCGTTCCGGGTCGCCCAGACCAACCACAGCGTCTCCCGTGCGGGGACGATCCGCGGCATCCACTACGCGGACGTGCCGCCGTCCCAGGCGAAGTACGTCTTCTGCCCGCGCGGCTCGTTCATCGACGTGATCGTGGACATCCGCGTCGGCTCGCCCACGTTCGGCCAGTGGGACGCCGTGCTGGTGAACTCCGAGAAGTGCAACGCGGTCTACCTCGCCGAGGGCCTCGGCCACGCGATGATCGCCCTCGAAGACGACACGACGATGAACTACCTCTGCTCCACCGTCTACACCCCGTCCGGCGAACACGGCCTGACGCCGCTCGACCCGGCGCTCGACCTGCCGTGGCCGCGCGAGCTCGAGTTCCAGCTGTCGGAGAAGGACACCTCGGCCCCCACGCTCTCCGAGGCCTACGAAGCCGGCGTGCTGCCGCGCTACGAGGACTGCCTGGCCCTGTACGCGTCCCTCAAAGCCTGAAACCGGGCCTCGGCCATAGTCGAGCTTTGACGACTCCGAGCACCTCCGCAGGTCCGAGGTGTTCGGAGTCGGTGCTCGCGAAGGGGTTGTCTCCCACCACGTGCCACCCCCCGTCCACTTCGTGGGAGGCGCGTTTCACCGACAGCTGATCGGGTCTGCTGGCCCATTTGACCAGCACGATCTGCCCCGGCTTGGGCCTCGCACCCCACTTGACCAGCACGATGTCGTCGTTGCGCAGGGCAGGGGCCATCGACGGACCCCGCACGAGCACGGTGGAGAGGCGCGGTCTCAACGATCACCCTTCGATCAGCCGGAGTAGGGTTCCTACCTGTCGGAGCATCCACTGTTTTCACTCTGGGAGGAACGATGCGACTCGTGTCGCGCATTCTCCGCCCGCGCGTCGAAGCCACCGCGCACTGCGACCTGCCGTGCGGTGTCTACGACCCGGCGCAGGCCCGCATCGAGGCCGAGTCGGTCAAGGCGGTCCAGGAGAAGTACCAGGCCAACGAGGACCCGGAGTTCCGGGAGCGCGCTGTCCTGATCAAGGAGCAGCGCAGCGAGCTCGTCAAGCACCACCTGTGGGTGCTGTGGACGGACTACTTCAAGCCGCCGCACTTCGAGAAGTACCCCGAGCTGCACGACCTGTTCAACCGCGCCACCAAGGCCGCGGGCGCGAGCGGCACGAAGGGGTCCATGGACCCGGCTTCTGGCCAGGCCCTGCTCGACCTGATCGCGCAGATCGACAAGATCTTCTGGGAGACCAAGCAAGGCTGAGGTCAAAACCCCGACAACGACGCTGACCAGCGAGAACCTTGTTCGTTGGTCAGCGTCGTTTGTCGTCCTTGAGGGTTGTTCGACGGCCCCCAGACGGCCCAAGTCAGTCCACATTGGACGGCCTTATCGAGCCGCCGAAACAATTCGCGCTTGAATGAAGCTTGACCTTCATTCGAACACCTGTGCGATCATGTCCGGGTGCGGATGACGTGGCAGCAGGCAGAGCAGTACGACGCTCAGGTTGGTCTGCTGCGCAAGCTGGCCAACACCTCGACGCGGTTCAACGTCCGTGAGGTAGACGGCCAACCCGCTCTCGTTGACGATCGCCTGCCGAGCGGTGAATGCGTGCGGGTGGACGGTCCGGCAGCCTCGGATCTGATGCGACACCTGTTCCACCTCAACCACTACGCGCTCCTGTCCTTGGTCGGCTACTCGAAGCTGCCCGAGGAACCAATGCGCAATCGAACGCGGTCGAACTCCTCAAGCGCCTCAAGCTCGACCAGGACCCGTTGCAGCCGCCTCCAACTCACTGAGCCGGCATGCTTCGAGGGCAAGCCTGTGGGCTGGTCGACGCCGTCAAGGCGTTGAGCTGTCCATGGGCGCGGCAGCCGAGCGCCCTCACCACGTAGCAAGTCTCGACACGCGCGCTCGTACCACTCAGCGCCAAGATTCAGGCTGGCGACGCTGTTACGGTCCGGCCCATGTCAGTGGACTGGGGCAACGTTCCGGCATGGCTCGGAGCGGGTTCCCTCCTCGTCGCGTTCTCGGTCTTCATACGTGACCGCAACGAACGAGAACGCGCCCAGGTCGATCGCATCGGCATCTGGGCCACCACCGAGTGGGAGCGCAAGGCACCAACCGACCAAGACAGGGTTGAGAATTGCAAGGTCAACTTCTTCATCCGGAACTCGACTGACCTACCAGTCGACGTGATCCAGGTTGCCTACGAACTGCACAACAGGTGGATGGTCACCGATCATGAGCAGTCTTATCCCGATCTGCCGGTGTGGTCTTTCGAGCCTGGAACAGATGTCTTGAAGATCTTCATCGAGCGGATGCGCATCCCACCCGGTGATACCAAGACGTGGTCCCAGGACTTCAACTTCGCGCATCTGGCTCCCGATTCAGCCGTGCAACCCGAGTGGTTCCGCGGCCTTGACTGCCGGGTCAAGTGGGCACTCTTGATCGACAACGCTGGTCGACGATGGGAAGTCTCACCGTCCCGCGGCAAGCGCTCAAAGCGTGTTCGTTGGTACTCCCGACGCCGGGAGTACCAACCTCGTGACTGGGACCGGTAAGGCAACAGACTGGAGCTCGCGTGTCGTGCCCCGTGTTCAGACGCAAGAGACGAACCTATGCGGACTGAGTCCGGTCACGCAGTTCGATCGCGCGGAGGTGTCGATTGAACGCTGCCGTGTGGTTGACCTGCGCGAACGAGCGGTCTCGATGCCAAGAACCTGTCGGTGTTCCACACCTTTCCACTTTCCGTAATCAGCGAGGTTGTGGGACCACATGGGTGCCAGCGATGACCGCACGCTCAGCAGCGTTATACGAGACGGTTACGACGCGATGAGGTAGTGCGGGTACGACTGCAGCCTATGTGGCCGTAGAGCATCGGAGCGTAGGAGGGGTTGTGGCTGGGCGTTCGGTGGTTGTGCGGGTGGTTGCGCCAACGATCGCGGTTGCGGTTGTCATGTCGGCCTTGGCGGTGGTGATCAATCTGGCCACCGAGTGGAAGACGAATCCATGGGCGTGGATCAGCGTCGTTGGTTTGACCCTCGCTGCCGCCGGAGTCTCGTGGTGGATGCTCCGGTCGCAGGGTGCGACAACGGGTTCGGATACCCCGCCGCCGGGACAGTCCGTGACCAACTCGTGGATCAACGGGCCCAACATCCAGATCGGTTCGGCTGGTGGGAACGTGGAAATCAGCCGGAGTGACGATGGGACACCCTGACCATTCGGTGACCAACTCGTGGATCAACGGGCCCAACATCCAGATCGGCTCAGTCAGCGGCAGCGTCGCCTTAGCGCTAGACCGGCCGGACTATCAGCTCCAATGGCTGGAGCCAGCTGTCCGTGACACCTGGGTCCCTCGGCGCCGACGTACACCAAGCTATCTGCTGGATGCGCGCGAGGAGGTAGTGCCATATCGGCCTAGGGCGGCAGTACAGGAACAGCTGCTGGAATGGCGAGATGAGCCCGGCGTGCCGATGTCGGTCCTGCTCGTGCACGGACCGGGTGGCTTGGGCAAAACCCGACTCGTGAATGCATTTGCTGGTCAGGCTTACCTCGCTGGCTGGGCGGTGGCTCACGCGATACACCGGGCCACCGCACCACGCGCTCTGTTAGCCGAACCCACGACGCCATCCCCCGCCCCTACACCAGCCACAGTGGACGGCGCCGAGGAGCTCAGTTGTGTGCTGGTGGCTATCGACTACGCCGAGCGGTGGGATGCTGACGCTCTGGTGCGCCTTCTCACGAGTTTGCCGGTCGACTTCCCCGGCAGGGTGGTTCGCGTGCTGTTGCTAGCGCGATCGCGGATAGATCTGTGGTCTCACCTGGAGGCGCAGTTGGATCGGGCACCTACCGAACTGTGGGTTCCCATTGAGCTGAAGGATCTGACCACCACCGCCGCAGAGCGGCTTGAGGCCTTCAACGATGCGACGATGGCATTCCAAACCCGGCTGGAGCTTGACGTCGAGGAGTTGGTTCCGCCGGATCTGTCTGATCCAGACTATGGATCTCCGCTAATTCTGCACATGAGCGCATTGGCTGCGGTATGTGCTGCGCGCGACCATGAGCGCCGCCCAGGGTTGAACGAACTCTCAAGCTACTTGCTGCGGCATGAGGGACGGTTTTGGCCTGGACACGCGCCCGACCCGGACTCCGGTATCACGCGCGCACAAGCAACCGCCAGTGTCTTCCTGGCGACCTTGTTCGGGCCGCTGAGCAACGCCGATAGTGCGTACGCGTTGCTCAGCCATGCTCAAGTAGCGTCGGGGCTGACTGCCCGCGCTGTGCTGGCCTGGCATGACCGGCTTTACCCAGAAGGGCCAACCGTGGCCGGTCGTCAACCGACGATTCAGCAACCCGCGCTGACTCCCCTTCGCCCTGACCGGTTTGGTGAGGATTTCATCGCTGGCTACCTCGTCGAACAGCCCCGCGCTGCAACCATGCTGGCCCAGGTGCTGACGCCGCATCCGCAAGCATCTGTGCCAGATCCGGCCTCGGTGCGTCGATGCCTCATCGTGCTAGCCGCCACAGCCGATCGGCATGAGCACGCCAGGCAGGTCATGTGGTCTGTTCTACTTGAGCAGCCTGCGTTGGCTAGTCACGCCAGCGATCCCCTGATTGAGACCTTGATCCGACATGCCCCGCGTCATGTGTGCATGACCGTTATGAACGAGCTGCACTCGTATCGCACGGATCTGCTTCGGCCAATGCTGCACCTAACCCAACATCTGCTAGACACGCTTCCTCGTCATGCAGCTAAGAGCGAGCAGGCCGGTCTGTTGAACAACCTCGGTATTCGGTTGGCGGCGACGGGTGAGAGACAAGCGGCGTTGGAGCACACTCGTAAGGCCGTTGTGTTGTACCGCCAGCTCACAGCAGTCGATCGCGCCATTTATATGCCTGACCTTGCCATGAGTCTGACCAATCTCGGCAGCCAAATGGCTGCAGCTGGTGAGAAACAGGCCGCCTTGGAACCCAGCCGAGAAGCTGTCTTCTTGTACCGGCAGCTCGCTGAGACGGACTCCGGCGAGCACTTGCCCGATCTCGCCGGAAGCCTGATTAACCTCGGCAACCAATTGAGTTCGGCAGGTCACAAACAAGCCGCATTAGGGCCCGCTCGTGAAGCCGTCCTCTCGTACCGCAAGCTCGCTGAGGAGGACCCCGCCTTCCTGTCCAACCTTGCGTTGAGCCTGACTAACTTCGGTAACCACTTAGGTTTGGCGGGTCACAAACAGGCCGCTCTAGAGCCCGCTAGCGAGGCCGTCCTCTTGTACCGCCGGCTGGCCGAGGCAGACCCCACCGCCCACTTGCCTAGCCTCGGAGCAAGCTTGCACAACCTCGGCAGCCGGTTGAGCGAGGCGGGTCATACCTTGGCTGCCTTGAATCCCACTCAGGAAGCCGTCACTATCCGTCACAAACTCGCCGAGATGGACCCCGTCGCCCATCTGCACGACCTCGCCACAAGCCTAAGCAACCTCGGCAACCGGCTGGCCGAAGCAGGTGACAGACAGGCCGCCTTGGAACCCAGCCGGGCAGCCGTGGTGTTGCATCGGCAGCTCGCTGCGGTCGATCACGCGGCGTACCTGCCCGACCTTGCGTTGAGCTTGAACAACCTCGGTAGCCGGTTGGCCGAAGCAGGTGAGAGGCAGGCCGCGTTGGAGCCTGCTCGCGAAGCCGTTCTGCTGTACCGGCAACTCGTCGAGGCAGACCCCATCGCCTACGTGCCCAACCTTGCGATGAGCCTGAACAACCTCGGTAGCCGGTTGGCCGAAGCAGGTGAGAGGCAGGCCGCGTTGGAGCCTGCTCGCGAAGCCGTTCTGCTGTACCGGCAACTCGTCGAGGCAGACCCCATCGCCCACATGCCCAACCTTGCGATGAGCCTGAACAACCTCGGCAACCACTTGGCCGGCGCTGGCGAGAAACAGGCTGCCTTGAAACCCAGCCAGGAAGCAGTCGCGCTGTACCGGCAACTCGTCGAGGCAGACCCCGCCGCCAACATGCCCAACCTTGCCATGAGCCTGAACAACCTCAGCAACCACTTGGCCGGCGCTGGCGAGAAACAGGCTGCCTTGAAACCCAGCCAGGAAGCAGTCGCGCTGTACCGGCAACTCGTCGAGGCAGACCCGAGCGGACACCTCCCCAAGCTCGCCGGGAGCCTGACCAACCTCAGCAACCGGCTGGCCGAAGCAGGTGACAGACAGGGCGCCTTGGAACCCGCCCGTGAAGCTGTCGACTTGTACCGCCCGCTTGCCGCGGCAGATCCCGCCGCCCACATGCCCAACCTCGCCGGCAGCCTGAATAACTTGGGTACTCGATTGACGGGAGCCGGTAAGCACCAGGACGCTTTGAACGCGACTCAGGAGGCTGTCACCATCCGTCGAGCACTCGCCGAGCTATATCCTGCAGCTTACCTGCCCGACCTTGCCTCGAGTCTAATCAACCTCGGAGTGCATTTGGCTGCGACCGGCGAGAAAGAGGCTGCTTTAGAACCGGCCCGTGAAGCTGTCGACTTGTACCGCCCGCTTGCCGCGGCAGATCCCGCCGCCCACATGCCTAACCTCGCATTATCCTGCTTAGCGTTGGCTCAGAGTCAGATCAATAAATCAGAGCCCTCATCAACAGCGCTATCCGAGGCACTGCTGGCGGTGAACGAGGCGATCGACATCTACAGCCGACTTGCCGCGAAATGGCCACAGATCTTCAATGAACACCTGGCCGCAGCCTATCGGACCGTAGTGACGGTGCTTGATGGGCTTGACCGTGGCGATGAAGCCAACGCAGTCCGACAGCGCTTAGGCGCTCGCCCAGCAGGCAGATCAACCGGTCCCGCCGATTAGCCCTCCCAGGGCTTCCATCCCAGCCATGCGAACACTCCGACAGCGGCAGCGACGAACGTCGACAACGCAACGATCCATCCGCGCTTTCGCAGACGCTTCCACCAGTTTTCTGCGAGAGGCGGTGGCTGCGGAGCGGTGGTCGTTACCGTCGAGTTCCCCTCCGAACGCTGGCTCCCAACCACCGTAACAAAGTTGCCGCTGCCTTCGATCGCCAAATGGATTGCACGGTCTGTGCTGGCTTTGTCTGGCAACGCCTGGCCGGCCGGAAGCGCGTTCACCAGGTCAGCAACCAGCTCCGCAAGCGTCGTTCGAACACGCACCAGCAGTCCCTTGATGACAACAGCTGGAACGATCCAATAGACCACTGTGACTCGCTGCGCACGGTGCAGGGCACCTTGAGCTTCGGCCTCTGCATTGAACTCGGCCACGAGGCGCGACTGATTGTCGGTGTCGATGATCGAGATCTTCTCGTCGCCACCTTGTACGAACGCTTCGAGCTCGCCGACGCCAGCGGCTACAGGCGCTGCGCTGCCACAGCCAGCTTGCCGGACCTTAAGAGGCATCTGAGCGGGCGGGATCATCTGATCGAACTCGTTGAACCTGCTCACGACCTTGATGTATAGGGCTGCCGAGACCTTCCAATACTCCGGCATCCCGTCCACTGAGGCGTAGCCGTTGATCTCCTCGCGGGCCCACGCACGCAACTTGTCAGACCCCGTGTGACCTCCGAGGACGATGCACATTTGCAGCAACGATGAGAGGGACGTCTGCTCATCCAGGACGCCCGCCTGAATCTTGACTAGGAGCCCGTCCGGCTTCGTCGACATCCGTGCAGTCTCCAGCATCAGCAGCGGCAAGACCCTGCATCGAGTTCGCGTGTTGCGGTCGCCTGCGGGGGCCGCTGGTCGTGATCTCGTCCGTCGCGGACAGCCCCGGTTGCCGCGTCGGCGCCGACGCGGGCCGCCAGGCCCGCTTGGAGGCGCCGAACAACACCTTTCGGGGCTGAACTCCGCGACGGATGCAGGCACGAGCGACCAGCGGCCCCCGCAGGGGGCCGCCTTGATGAAGGAAAGAAACTTTGAACGCCGGTGCCGCTCCGACGCACACAGATGGTCAGATGCGCACGAGTCCATCTCTGCCAAGTACCGTGGTTCTGATCACGGAGAGACTTGGAGCATTGGTTTTGGAACCTCGGTTGCGTCCGCTGAACGGTGTCTTGGGGCTGCTCAAGCCTCACGACATCAACCACGCAGCCCTCCATGAGGCCGGCTTCGTCCTCGAAGGTCTAGAGATCCCCGTAAGGACGCCCAAGGGAAACGTCGTCGTCGACGCTCTCCTACATCATCCTGACAGCGCGTTGCTAGTCCCTGTTGAGAGCAAGTCGGGTAGCAACATTGAGGTGTCCCAAGCTCAGCGGTATGCGGTCTTGGATCCCAGGGCACTGGTGACCGCCAGCAACGTGACGATGCGCCATCGGATCGAACCGACGGTGCAGCCCGTCTACGCCTGCCTAGAGGAGCATCTTCATCGCATCCGCCAGGGCCTGGACGCTGAGAAGCTCTTCTTCCCGGTCATCGCAGTTGGCGGTCACACGATCGGGTTCGATCTTCCCGACGTCGCGTCACCACTTCTGCTGAGCATGTTCCCCCGGACACGCGTGACACTGAACGGACCTTTGCCACGTCTGATCGAACTTGATCACGAGTCTCCCGTCGAGGCGTACACAAGCCCGGTCAAGGCCGAACTCGTCGCTGCTCTGGCACGCCGGAAGGACCGAGTCGGCGTACCGCATCTCGCGGAGGACGTCGTCCCTTACCTCGCGTGGTACCCGCTCACTACCAAGAACACGATCATCAAGAAGGTCCGGCAAGCTGCGGAGGAAGTAGCTCGCGAAGATCCTTCAACGTTCGAGATCAGGCGGACAGCATCGAACGATCCAGGTACGGTGCTCCTGCTCAAGACACCTGAAGACAACGACCCTCGCGGTCGCACACAGGCGTACCAAGCACTGGCCCGTGACAGAAACCGCCGCAGGGCCGTCCAGAAGGTGGACCCCAACCAACTCGACCTGTTGACGGTGCTCGACCAGGTGGATGATGACAGTGGCGAGACCGGGGAGGAGGAGCTGTGATCACCAGAGCTGACATGTCGCGCGAGTTGGATCCCAGCCCTAGCTCGCCCACGAAGACGTTCATCATCGAGGCCCACACGGAAGAGCCGGAAGACTTCCTTGCTCACATGGTCGGCAAGGACGCTCTTGAGAAGACGGCAGACGCCTATCTGTACCGCCTCCATCTGCCAGATGGCATCGTCTGGGTAGATCAGCTGGACGAACGCTTTTGGAGCGTCCATACCGGCATCTCGATGCGCACCGCGAACAGCTTCCTGAAGAAGCAGGTCGAGCGGTATCGAGAGCTTGACTGGATCTGGCTACCTTCGAACCATCTTCGAAACATGTGGCCGAACGCCATCCCAAAGCGGGTGCGCACATCCTTCAATGGCCAGAATCTTCTTGGGCCAGGTTCGCCCGCCCGCAACCTAAAGGTGCAGCTGTACGGAGACGGCGCCGACCGCCTGCTGGACTACATTTCCCAAGACGAGCAGTACCGATCTGCGGTCTCCTTCGACAGTGTCCAGAACACTGTGGTGGACCCAGATTTTGGGATCCTCGAAGAGGGCGTCAGTAGAATGGGCCGTTTTGCCGCCACAGGCAATAGCTTTGAGTTCCATCTACAGTTCGTTCGCGCCGTAGTTGAACGGTACAAGGCGTTTGTCCTACTTTGCGAGTCGAAGTCAATTGGCTATAGCGCCTACAGCGACGGCGGAGGAAGTCTCACTGGCGGCCCTATAGGCGTGCGCTTTAGTCGTCAGATTGAGGATCTGTCGGGGTTCCTTGCAGAGCTGTTCTCATCAAGGCACCCATACAGGCTCTGGGGAATCCCTGAGATTCACGATGGTTACGCGACAGTAGACGCGGTAGATCTTCATATCGGCAGCAGGGTAAGGCTTGACATCGGTAGCGACTGGCTGCGCATTTACCTGACCCAGGGCTGTTGCGGCAACTCCGTGGCTAGGCTCGTCGCGAACCTCCAGCACACCTTCGACGGTGCGCTACGGCTCGACGATCCCGAGCTTCAGGACGCACTCAACGGCAACTTCTCAGCGCTTCAAGGCGGGGCGAACTAGTCCGGCTAGCTGCGAAGCCTATAGCGGGCAGCAAGTCACGACGCTTGGAAGAAAGCTGTACGCCCTAGGATTTGACCAGCTGTTGAAGTCGGACTGTGTCCGATAGATTTTCGAGCACATTGATCGCTCCAGCGGCTCGCAGCTCCTCAACATCGCTTTGCCCACTCGCCACGGCGATGATCTGGACCCCTGCGGTCAGAGCGGCGGCCACGTCTCGTGGTGTGTCACCGATGAGCACCGTGTCGCTTGGACCGAACTGCGTGTCGAGTTGCTGGGCTGCGCGTTCCCTGGCGATTGTCACAAGCTCCGCTCGGTCCGAGTGGTCGTCTCCGTACGAACTCGTCTCCAGGTCGAGAAACTGTTCCAGCCCGAGCGCAACCAGCTTGATGCGCGCGACGGCCCGGAGGTTCCCGGTCAACACCCCTTGGTGGACGGTCGGTTCAGACTCCAAAGCCGCCAGAGCTTCCCGCGCACCTGACAACACGCGGGCTCGCAACGCGAACTCATCGCGGCCAGCCTCATAGCTGTCGACGAGTGCGTCCACGAGCTTGCGTGTTGCCGCGTCGGTCGGTTCGATCCCGTGCAACTTCAAGGTCTCCACGATGATGTCCACCTCTGTCCTACCGCTCACGTCTGCAAGCTGCTGAAAGGGTTGGCCGAACGCTCTCGGGATCGCTCGCTCGTACATCTCCCGGCCCATGCCGCGAGACTGAAGCAACGTGTGGTCGATGTCCCAGAGCACGAGCCGTCGCAGCTCGTTCGGCGCGATCATGCTTCGAGTCTGTCACTCGGTTGGGGTCTCGCGCTGGGGTGTAGCGTCAGTGCAGGTCAACGCTTCGCAGGGGTGGGGATGGACGATCAGCTCGCAGCCATGATCGGCGACCGAGTGCGTCTGCGCTGTCTCGCGTCGCGCCTGCCGAAGACCGTGATCGCAGGACTGGCGGGCATTACGCCCGACTACCTCTATCAGATTGAACGCGGGCTCAAGCTCCCCACGGTCACGGTGCTGAAGCAACTGGCCGAGGTGCTGAACGTGTCGGCTGACGAGTTGTTGAGCTCCACTTCGAAGCGGAAGACGTCGACCAGACGGGAGCCAGCGGGCGACGCGTTGTATCGAGCGTTCACCAGGCCTGCGGAGTCCGATGCAATAGCCATCGACGTAAAGGCGTTGCGCCGCAACGTTTTAGACGCCTGGCAGACCTGGCAGACGTCGGCCACCCGATACAGCCAACTCGCCCCGGAGCTTCCGGCACTCGTGATCAAGGCCGAGCAAGCGTTGCGTGACCGCGCCAACAGCTCAGCGGTTGATCAGCGAGAGGTTCAGTGCTGCGCCGCCGATCTATACGCGTTGCTGCGCAGCGTTGCCAAGAGGCTGGGCAGGGTGGACGTCTCGCTGCTCGCAGCCGATCGTGCGATCCGTGCCGGCGAGAACGCAGACGACCCGCTGCGGTTGGCGATGGCCCAATGGAACCTGGCTCAGGTCTTGCTTGCCGATGGCGAAGCTGAGGGCGCCGAAGACGTCGCGATGCAGGCGGCTGAGGCCCTGACGGCCTGGACGGATCACGACCTCGACGCCGTCGCGCTCCGCGGTGCGCTCCTGCTCGTCGGCTCCATTGCGGCCGCACGTCGAGGAGACGTCCGGCGGGCACGGGAGCGCGTGCAGGCAGTTGAGCCGTTGGCGCAGCAGACAGGCGAACGCAACACGTTGTGGACGGTTTTCGGTCCAACGAACGTAGCGATGCACGCAGTCAGCGTTGAGGTCGAAACTGGCTCGGCTGCGGAAGGGCTGCGGCTGGCCGAACGGATCGATCACGACCGCTCCCCCTCTATCGAACGTCGTGTGGCGTTCCTCCTTGACCAGGCCAAGGGTCAGGTACAGCGCCGCGACTACGGCAGCGCGTTGGTCATGCTGTCCGCCACTGAACGGGAAGCACCCGAGGATCTGAGGCATCGGCCGGCTGCGCACAAGCTGCTGGGAACGCTCGTACAGCGGGCTCGGCGTTCGGTCGCGACGGAAGCCGCGCGGCTCGCCACGCGTGTTGGCGCACCTCTCTGAGCAGCAGCGCTCCCAGCCAGGCCTAGCCGCCAGCTCGGGTTACTGATCAGTAGTCGATCTAGCGTCGCTGCTGTCAGGCGCCCTACAGCTGTCGCGTCGAGGAGTACTCACCGTGTTGTCGCCCGAGGATGTCGATCTGGTCGCGGGACTCCGCAAGGTCTCGGAGCTGATGCCCGGCATCGCGTTCGACATCGTCATGGAGACCCTGCCGCCGGAAAGCGAGCGTGAGTTCGGCCGAATCCTTATCGCGCTCGGCGAAACCTTGTCCGACCGTGCCGAAAGGCGAGGTCCACCTGAGCAGGCGATAGGCGGCCACGGGACCACTGACAGCTTGGGGCCGCGGTGACGACGATCTTCCATCCGTCGATGGCCGAGAGAGCGATCGGCCGCGAGCTGCGAAGGTGGCGGAACGACGCTGGTTTGAGTCTCTCTGTCGCCTGTAAGCGGGCGGGGTTCTCGGCTGCGACGCTCAGCCTGACCGAGAACGCTCTGAAGCCGTTCGACCCGCTGGACATCATGCTTCTCGGGCGCATCTACGAGCTTCCGAACCATGTCTGGAAGCAGACGGTCAAGCGCGCTGAGACTGCCGCGAGCGGACGTACCCGGAACGCGAACGTGCCGCACAGTTCGGTTGAGCTAAACGCAGCCAGAGATGTGGATGACGCTTACCTAGAGGCTGTGACGATCTGCGCTTTCGGTGTGGACGTGATCCCGCGCTTCCTCCAGACCCCTGAATACAGGATCTCTGCCACTGCTCTGGGATGCCCTACCTATCCGGCTGACTGCCCGGAACGCACGGCAGCGCAGCAGGCTCGCTGGACGGACAGCCTGACTGCAACGGCAGGGCGCGGCCCTACCGTGAAGGCCTTGATCAGCAGGAATGCGATTCGCCGAGTAGTCGGCAACCCGACGATCACGAACGCCGCTCTCCTCCAGCTGATACGGCTCTCAGAAATCGAGTCCTTCACGGTCCAGGTGACCGAAAGCGAGCCTCTGCCAGAAAACTCGTACATCCACCTCTCTTTCCCACACCGACAACACGGCGACGCGGTGTATGTGGAGGGCAACGGCAATGCGCGGTACATCGAAGACTCGGCTGTGTGCGAACTGGTCGGCCAGAGCTTCCGAGCACTGCAACAGTCGCCCTCAGTCCGATTCAGTCCATAGAGGTGATAGCCGAGACGGCCAGCACCATGACAGACGGAGGCAACTGAGCGCATGGATCGGGTATCACCCACGCCGCGGAGCCGCGAGCTCGGCGACGAACTCCGAACCCTGCGGGAGCGGTTCGCCAGAGGGTCCGAGTTCGCCAAGTCACTCGACTGGGACCCGAGCAAAGTGTCCAACATCGAACGCGGGAAGGTACACCCGACCGACATCGACCTCGCTCAGTTCCTGACTGCGTGCGGCAAAGATCGACGTTGGATCACCGAGTTCATCGGCCACTACCGGCAGGCCTTCGAACCGTACTTCGCCCAGCAGCCGACGAACTCCACGACGATCCTGTTCGCGGAACGCACGGCAACCACCATCACCGGCTATGGCGGGACGATGATCCCGGACCTGGTTCGGACTGACGCCTACACGGAGCACACGCTCCAGCAGTGCGGGGCGACCCCGGAGCAGATCCGGTCTGCCGTCCAGTCCCAACAGGAGCGCTGTTGCATTCTGCGAGCGCCCAGGCGGCCGACGTGCATGTTCTACGTGAACGAAACGGCAGTCAGAGCGCAGCTCGATGACGACCGCACGCGGATGGATCAACTGGAGCTGCTCAAGCGCATGTCGTGGGCACTTCGCGTCGTTCCTGCGGGCAAGGAGCTGCCTTCCTCATCCGGCTTCACGCTCTACGAATACGAGAAGATGCCTGCCACGGCCGTCGTCGATTGCGATGTCGCGAGAGTTTTCGCACAGAACGATGCGGCCACGTCTCGATGCCGGAGGGTCTTGGCGAGCCTGGACCACGTGGCCTTGAGTCACTCCGAGTCGAGAGACCTCTTCAGCCAGTTGCTCACGGAGGAGTACGTGGCTGCTATCGCGGCCGCGTCGGGTGAGCGTCCAGACATGTCGTAACGCTGAGCTGGGGTTTGGCGGTGCCCGAGGTTCAACCTCGACCTCTTCGGGCATCTACAAGAGCTGGCAGGCCAAAAACCGAACCTCTAGCGTGGGCAAGGTGCACAACGTGCTTGAAGCGGGCATCCCAGATGGGCCTTTCAGCTCTGGTCTCGTGTCTGCTGTGCTGAAGGCGGCTTCCGCCCACACGGGGATCGACTCGACCGATGCGCGCTTGATGCGGCTCGGCGAGAACGCCTTGTTCCATCTCCCGGATTCGTCCGCCGTTGTGCGCATCGCCCGGAGTCGCGATCACTGGGACGACGCAGTCAAGGAAGTGGCGGTTGCGAGCTGGCTCCACGAGAGCGGCTTGCCCGCCGCGCGGCTGTACGACCTCGATCAGCCGATCTCGGTCTCTGGGTACCCCGTGACGTTCTGGCGCTACATCGACGGTCGCAACGGGGGTCGCGGTGATGTCGGCGCCTTGGGCCGCCTGCTGCTGAAGCTGCACAAAACACCTCGCCCAACGACGTTCGAGCTGCCGGAGCAAGACATCCTCGCGCGCGTCCAGCCTCGGATCGGATCCGCGGGTGTGCCAGATGCTGACAAGCGCTTCCTGCTGAACAGGGTCGCCGAACTCCGGGAGGAGATCAACGCGCTCAGCTCCACAGTGACGGCCCGGAGACGGCCCAAGTCCCCGCCGAGACCCGTTAGCGCAGCTCAGGGCATGTTCCCGGACAAATCGACAAGATCTTCTGGGAGACCAAGCAGGGCTGAGCCCCGCTGCGGTTTCACCGAACGGCGCCGCTCCCCGGACAGGGGGCGGCGCCGTTCGTCGTTGCGGGCAGGCGCGGTTACGCCGCGTCCCTCACCTTGCCGATCACCTCGAAGTCCGTGCCGGTGGGCGAGAGGCCCTCGAACTTCAGCCTGACCTGCTCCTCGGTCTCGGTCTCGGTGTCGGCCACGGTCGGCACCTCGAACTCGAACGACGTCGCGCCCGTCGGGATGAAGGCGTAGAACCCGAGCTGAGTGGCGGACAACGGCCGCGAAGGCAGCGCCGCCTCACCCGAGTTCAGCAGGAGCCACTCGGGGTCGACGTCCGTTGTGGACAGTTCGGTGCCGGAGGCGGGTGCCACCGGCACTCCGCCGAGCGAGACCGGCGAGTCGACCGGCTCGGAGAGGGTCAGCCTCCACTTCAGGGCGCCGCCCTCCACCACGCTGTCGGCGACGGGGGTGACCGCCACCTTCGGGGCGGGGTCGTCGTTGCGCACCAGCAGGCCGCCGAGCGCGGAGCCGACGACCGCGTTCGAGATCGCCTGCACCGACACGGGGTGGCGGACGTCGCTGCCCCACCTCGTGTTGCCGGTGTAGGTCACCGGCACCTCGGCGCGGTGCTCGCCCGGCTTGAGCGTCACGAGCCTCGTCGCGGGCTTGTTGCCGGGCTCGTTGTAGAAGAGCCTGATCACGCGGGTGCCGTTGCCGGTCGCGGTGACGACGATGTTGTGGGTCTGCGTGCCGGAGTCGCCCTCGTCGACGGCTGTGACGGCGGCGTCGACACGTGCGAGACGCGTGGGAATCACCGGGACCAGTCCCTTGTCCCAGCCGTAGGCGTCGATCAGCCACGCCTCGCCGGACGCGGATTCGGGAACCAGTTCCAGCGAAGCGGCGCGGCCGATGCCCTGGGGCAGCGGAACGCGGACTTCCTGCGCCCACAACGAACTCGTGCGGTCCGATCCGGGCAGACCGGTCACCGAGACGGAACCGAGCGGGTGCTTGCGTCCGTTGTGGTCGGTCACCGAGACGCCGAGGCGGGTGGCCGCGGCGTTCGGCGGGACGGCCAGGCGGAGTGCCAGGTCGCGTGAGCCGTTCAGCGACACCGGCGCGGAAGGCGTGACCACCCCGGCCTGACCTGCGGCCGACCACTTCAGCGCGACCGACAGGCGTTCGGGTTGCGCCACTGCGCCTCGGAACCCGACGAAGTGCGGCGAGCGCGTGGCGCTGCACGCGACAGCGGCGTCGCGGGACGTCTGCTGGCAGATCCGCGCGCTGCCGGACACCCCGGTGGCACCGTCCGGCACCACGAACGACCTGCGGTCGCCCCCGATGGCGTGCGAGAGGACGCGGGCCGGGTCGGCGGACGGCGCGCGGACGCCGGAGCCGTCGAGCAGTGGCAGCACGGACTCGTCGCGGCCGAGGAACAGGCGTGCGGACGCCGCGATGTAGGTGGCGCCCATGGTCTGCTGCTGGTCGGCGGTCAGGCGGGTCGGGGCACCGGGCGTGCACAGCGGGTCCGGCTGCTGGCCGGGCCAGAAGTCGTCGAACGCCGGCGCCTCGGCCTGGCCAGGGGTCCACTCGCTGTTGAAGTAGTTGTGGTTCGCGCCGACCATGTAGAGCGCGCTGTGCAACGCGTCGCCACGGCTCAGGCCGCGCGTCTGGTCCACGAGGATCTGGCCCTGCAGGTCGGACACGTCACCGTCGCATCCGGGCAGGAACGTCACCGAGGGAACGTCCGGTGCCGGGTTGTGGCCGAAGATCGTGGGGCCGATCAGCACGTCACCGCGGATGTTCCAGCGCACCGGGCCGCTGAACCCGGTGTCGCCGGGCGGCGGGGTGAGGCTGTCGGTGGCGGCGCGGTTGACGCCCTCACCGCCGCGGGAGTGGCCCACCAGCAGCACCTTCGCCATGTCGGCGGACGGTGCGGACTTCACGGCGGCGGGCGCGGTGCCCCGGCCGGACGCCCAGTCCGACCACTTCGCCAGGTGGTGGCGCACCAGTGACGAACGCCCCTGCGCACCCGCGTCGGCGGTCAGCGCGTCCTGGGCGTTGATGCCGTTGGCGGAGATCGACACCGTCAGATACCCCTGCGACGCCAGCAACTGCTGCGCCTTCAGGTATCCCTTGTGGCTCGGCACGGCGGTCGAACCGCTGGGGCACGGCCAGGTCATCGAGATCTGGTTCGGATCGGACTTGTTGTAGCAGGTGAAGTGCCTGCCGTGCAGGAAGAGCACGAGCGGACGCTTGCCCGGCGCACCCTTGGGCGCGACGACGACGGCCTCCATCTCGATCGGCGCCGCGTACTCGGGCAGCCTGACCGGGTCGAGCGCGTACTCGCCGGTGCCGGTGGCGTACGGGCCCGGCTTGCCGGGGTCCACGTCGGCCTGCGGCTGCAACGCCGGCAGCTCGGGCACGGACAGCCCTGCCGCCGGTGGCTGCACCACGTCCAGGCGTTTGCCGGCCGACCGCACCTGCAACGCGGCGGGGTCGGCCGCCGCGGCCTTCAACGTGAAGGTCCGCAGGTTCGCCGACTCCTGGGCGAGCCCCAGGAACCGGTCGCCCTCCCAGAACTCCACGCCCGCGTCGAGCAACGGCACGGGCGTGGGGGTGGTCCACCGGATCACGTCTCCGGAGACGGTCCAGCCAGGCGGGGAAGGCGTTTCCGGCGCGGCCGACGCGGGCAGCGCCGGTAGTACCGCGGCCAGCAGAACGGGTATCAGAAAAGTGACTGTGCGACGCATGTGCGGGTCCCCCTCAAAAGGACGATCCACTCCGTTCTAGCCACGTCGCACAGCACACGGCACGCAATTTGGCCCGAAATCCGCCAATCAAAACGACAACCAGCCGGGAGTAGTACGCCGTTCAGCCCAAAATCCCGGTTTCATCCCCTTCTGGCCGGAAGGTGGTGGGCCAGGTCGAGTCCAGCACGGTCGTGACGCTTCCCATCGGCGTGCCACGCTCCTCAGACCCGATCCCGTGTGGTTCCGGCAGCCCCTGCCAATCCAGCACGCACCCCATCGTCATTCCCCCTCAGAACTGCGATCAGGACCTCCCAGGAAAGCAGGCGGCCCTGCAACGCGCCCGCATTTCGAGCACAGCCGAAATGCCACCGGTGTTCAGCGCTCAGGGATTTCCGGAATCGAGCACGGGGAGGCGCGGTCTCACTGCCCTCTGGTGTCCGTGCCGCGCTCGTTCTGACTCAGTTTGTTCCAGGTCGAGGTCAGCTCCGCGCGGATGCGGGCGACACGAACCCCGAAGGCCTCGCGGATCTCCTGGGCGTCGACCTCGTCGGAGGCGCCGTGGTGGGGGTGCTCGGCGGTCATGGCGCGCTGGATACCTCGAAGGCGGACTGCCCCAAACGTGCTCCCGGTCACTGCCTAGGATCGAACAGGTGAGCACCCACCTCTACCTGCTGCGGCACGGCCAGACCGAGTGGTCCGAAAGCGGCAGGCACACGGGACGCACTGACATCGAGCTGACGCCCGAGGGCGAGCAGCAAGCACGCCGCGCGGGCGCCACGCTCGCACGGCTCAGAGGCACCGACCAGGCCCCCGCACTCGTGCTGACGAGTCCCCGGCAGCGCGCCACCAGGACGGCCGCACTGGCCGGGCTGGAGGTCAGTGCGACGACCGAGGACCTGGCCGAGTGGGACTACGGCGACTACGAGGGCATCACCACGCCGCAGATCCGCGAGCGCGTGGCCGGCTGGACGGTGTGGTCGCACCCGATGCCCAACGGCGAGACGCACGCGGAGGTGCAGGAACGGGCGCGCAAGGTGCTCGGCGAGGTGCGCAAGATCCTGCCCGGCGGCGACGTCGTGCTGGTCGGCCACGGGCACTTCAGCCGCGTGCTGATCGCGGCGTGGCTGGGCCTCGCGCCCGACCAGGGCGTCCACTTCGGACTGGACCCGGCCGGCATCTGCCAGCTGGGCGACGAGCGGGGCGACCCGCAGGTGCGCAGGCTCAACGTGCCCGCGTGGGAGGTGTGATGATCCGGCGGGTCGAACCGCGTGACGTCGACGCGGTCGTGGGACTGGTCCACGAACTGGCGCTGTACGAGAAGGCACCCGAGCAGTGCCACCTCACCGCGGAACAGTTGCACACCGCGCTGTTCAACGAGAGCCCCGCGCTGTTCGGCCACGTCGCCGAAGTGGACGGTCGGGTCGTCGGCATCGCGTTGTGGTTCCTCAACTTCTCGACGTGGGACGGCGTGCACGGCATCTACCTCGAAGACCTCTACGTCACGCCGGACCAGCGCGGCAACGGCCTCGGCAAGCAGCTCCTGGAAGCGCTTGCCCAGGAGTGCGTCGCGAAGGGGTACACCCGTCTGCAGTGGTGGGTGCTCAACTGGAACGAGCCCAGCATCGGCTTCTACAAGTCGCTGGGCGCCGTGCCGATGGACGAGTGGACGACGATGCGCGTCGCGGACGAGGCCCTGGTCAAGCTCGGCTCTTCACTCTGAAGGTTGACAGAAGGTCTCGAAACGCTCACGAAACGGGAATTCCACTCAGGACGGGTCCACGGTGCTGGCAGCGTCCCCGCTCGCCGATCCCCCGGCAAAAGCAAGCGTGGAAAGAAGGAAAGACCGTGGGCACTGACCCGACTACCGTTGACCCCGCCGTCTCGACCGGCATCGGCGTCGTCGGCGCGATCATCTACCTCGCGTTCGCCGTCTTCGCGATCGTCGTGATGTGGAAGGTCTTCGCCAAGGCCGGTCAGCCCGGCTGGGCCGCGATCATCCCGATCTACAACATCTACGTCTGGCTGAAGGTCGCGGGCCGTCCCGGCTGGTGGCTGATCCTGTTCCTCATCCCGATCGTGAACATCGTCATGGCGCTGATCGTCTCGATCGACATCGCCAAGTCGTTCGCGAAGGACGCCGTGTTCGGCGTCGTCGGCCTGTGGCTGTTCAGCATCATCGGTTACGCGATCCTCGCGTTCGGTGGCGCGCAGTACCGCGGCCCGGCCGCGCTCGTGAGCCAGCAGGGCGCCTACCAGGGCTGAGCAAGACCTCGAAGGCCGGGCCACGAAGTCACCCTGTACTTCAGGCCCGGCCTTCACTATGGTCGCCCCTGAAACCGTTTTCAGAACGTTTCAGACGCCGAGCAGCCGCCGCCCTCGACGCAGGACGAGGAAGGACCTCTCAACGATGAGGCGTCGACTGACCGGCGCGTTCGTCGCACTAGCGGTGGTCGTGGCACCGGTGGGCGTGGCGAAGGCGACCAGCTTCAACGTCAAGGACTACGGAGCGAAGGGCGACGGCAGGGCGATCGACTCGGTCGCCATCGACAAGGCCATCGCGGCGGCCTCGGCGGCCGGCAACGGCATCGTCGAAATTCCGCCGGGCACGTACCTCTCCCGCTCGATCCACCTCAAGAGCAACATCACGATCAACCTCCAGCAGGGCGCGCGGATCGTGGCGTCCGGCAGCGGCATCGACGCGCCGGAACCCAACCCCACCTACCGCAGGTACCAGGACTTCGGGCACAGCCACTTCCGCAACGCGTTGCTGTGGGGCGAGAACGTCGAGAACATCAACTTCACCGGCAAGGGTGTCATCGACGGCGCGAACAAGCTGGAGACCGGCGAGAACATCCCTGCGGGCAAGGGCGACAAGATGCTGTCGCTCAAGTTCTGCAAGAACGTCAACATCACCGGCGTGACGTTCCGGGAGGCCGGACACTTCGCGATCATCACCAACGGCTGCAACGGGATGAAGCTCGACCGCATCACCGTCGACAGCCCGGAGGACCGCGACGGCATCAACTTCATCAACAGCTCCAACATCGAGCTGTCGAACTCCACCATCGTCTCCAGCGACGACGCCGTGGCGTTCAAGAGCGACTACGCCACCGGCAGGACGTTCCTCAGCGAGAACAACGTCGTCCGCGACTCCACCATCGAGTCGACGGAGAACAACGCCGTCCAGTTCGGCTCGGAGACCTGCGGCAGCTTCAGGAACATCCAGTTCCGCAACCTCAGGATCACCGGCGCCTCCAAGGCAGGCCTGGGCATGGTGTCGATGGACGGCGCGGTGATCGAGGACGTCCTCTACGACAACATCCAGCTCACCAAGACCGGCTCGCCGATCTACCTCCACGTCGGCAAACGCGGCCGCTGCCCGGACAACCCGCCCACCGGCAAGATCCGCAACATCACCTACCGGAACATCACCGGCACGAACCTGACCGCGCCGCGCGACATCCCCGGCGACCCCGAGTACGCCTCGACCGTCTCCGGCCGGTCCGACTCGAAGATCACCGGCCTGACGTTCGACCGCGTGAAGCTGACGGTTCCGGGCAACCACAAGGAGTCCGACGCCGTGAAGAGCCCGCCCGAGGTGTCCGGCGAGTACCCGCCGCGGATCTTCGGCGTGCGGCCCGCTTTCGGGTTCTGGATCCGCAACGCGACCGACGTGAAGTTCCTCGACAGCACCATCGAGTTCGACAGGAACGACGGACGCCCGGCGTTCACCACCGACGGCGTGCAGGACATCTCGCTGAACGGCGTGAAGGTGGAACGCAGCACGGGCGCGACCGACCTGCAGTGGCGCAAGAGCAGCGGGACCTCGGTCACGAACAGCACGACCACGAGCGGTCAGGCGCTGCGAGCCAGGAACGGCTAGACCATCCCGACCGCGCCGTACGTCGACGCGTCGGCGGCGGCGGACGTGCCGGGAAGCTCGCCGTCCGCCCTCCAGTGGGCGGCGAGCACCAGTCCGGGCTCCAGCAGCGTCAGGCCGCAGAGGAACTCCTCGACGTCCTGCTTGGACCGCGGCACGAGCTTCGACCCCATGTCGCCCCCGAGGTCGACCAGCCGGCCGACGAGCTCCGGCTCCACGTCCTTCGTGAGGTGCGTCAGTGCGAGAACGCTGCCCTCGGACAACGCGGCCCGGTAGCGCGCGATGACGCCCCCGGGCTCGTCCGTGACGTACGGCAGGACGCCGACCATGAGCACGGCGGCCGGCTGGGTGAAGTCGATGAGGCGGCGCGTCTCCGGGTGCCGCAGCACGGCGCCGACGTCACCGATGTCGGACTGGACGATCGCGGCGTTGAGGTTGTCGCGCAGCATCGTGCGGGCGTGGGCCACGGTCACCGGGTCGCTGTCGACGTAGACGACGTGGCACGACGGGTCGAGCGACTGGGCGACCTCGTGGACGTTGCCGGCGGTCGGGATACCGCTACCCAGGTCGAGGAACTGGCGGATGCCGTACTCCTCGACGCACAGGCGCACCACGCGACGGGAGAAGGACCTGATCGTGCGCGCCATCTCGGCGACGGGGAACCGCTTGATGATCTCCTCGGCCAGCACGCGGTCGACCGCGAAGTTGTGCGCTCCGCCGAGGTAGTAGTCGAACAGGCGAGCCACATTCGGGCGTTCGGAATCGCCGTTTGTCATCACCCGCTGCGGGCCGTCCTGCACTGCGCACCTCACATGCTCCCGAGCGGCGCGAACGCTGGAGGCACGGTAACTGGCTACTCCGTTCGTGTCCATCCACCATTAGTGGTCACGTAGGGTGATGGCCCCCGGCCGGAGCCGAGGGCCATCGCAGGGTTGCCGCAGGTCGATCAGGGTGTGTCAGACACCCGCGTACTGGCGGATCCAGGCGCGGTAGCCGGAGTTGTTGATGTTGGTGTAGTTCGAGACGGTCGAACGGTTCGAGGTGGACGCGACGCCGACCTGCCGGCCGTCGGCGAACATCGGGCCACCGGAGTCCCCGCCGGCGGCGATGCCGTCGATCCGGCGCACGCTGATGGCCTGGCCACCGCGGTAGTCAGTACCGCTGGTGGTCGTGACGCGGGTGTCCGCGACCTTCAGGTAGCGGGACTGGCAGTTGATCTCCGGCTGGTTGGTGCAGGTGGCACCCCAGCCGTAGATCTTCACGGTCTCGCCGACCGAGACCGTCGAGCCGAGCGGCGCGAACGGCGCGGACATCGACGTGCTGACCCGCGCGAGCGCGAGGTCGGCCGACGGGTGCTTGATGATCTGGTTGGCGGTGACCAGCTGGCCACCGGAGGTCTGGTCCAGGCTGCCCGCGCGGAACGTGTACGTGCCGCTGCCCGAAACGCAGTGCTCAGCGGTTAGGATCCACTGAGGTGCGATCTTCGTGGCGGAGCAGTTCTCCCGGCCGTTGAAGAACAGGCGGGCGGCGTACGGGAAGTTCGACGCGTAGCTGCCACCGATGATCATCGGCGACATGTTCGGGTCCTCGGGCGCTGCCGAAGCCGTCGCAGGAGCGAGGGAGAGAGCCGCCAGGACGGCGCCCGCGATCGCGGTCGTCAAACGCATGGTTGGTCACCTCGGTGAGTGCAGGGAGTGGTTAAGCAACCACCCACAGCTTCACCCGGCCGTGTGACTGTGACCACCCTCCGTTAGTCGGCTTTGTCGCCTTCCGATACGTCGTCGAGGCCCATCGCCCACTTGCGCCCGTCGTTGGTGAACAGGAACACCAGCACGACGACGCAGTAGATGCCGCCCAGCGAGCCGAGCAGCTGCTGCTCCGAAGGCCCGTACGCGTACCAGGCGCAGCCGAGCAGCAGCAGCTGCGTGACGATCACGGGCGTGCGGGCGCCGTGGTGGCCGCGGAACAACATGACCGTCGCGAAGAGCACCCCGCCGAACCAGACCACGAGCACACCGGCGGCGCCGAGGATCGGACCGGCGGGCGTCGATCCGCCGATCACCCGGACGACGAGCGCGACGGCCAGCGCGATGCCGCCCAGACCCTGCACGAAGGTGAGCGCGGACGCGATGCGCACCGCGCGCGGCGGCGCCTGGATCTGAGTGGTCACGGGAGACCTTTCATCACGTTCTGTACTGGTCACGGATCGTAGGCCACCCGGTTGGAGGGCTCTCCGAGCACGTCCCGCGCGGGAAGATCAAGGGGCCTTCAGCGAGCCGGCGGTCGTCCGGGGTGCACTCGGCTGCGAGGTGAACGCGGTGCTGACGGAAGGGAGATTTACGCCACTTTCGTGAGGCTGTAGCCACCCTGAGGGAGGACATGCGAGCCGCGGACGGTCACGCACTGTCTTACTCTCAAGTTGTGCGCGCTCTTCTCGTGGTGAACCCGCAGGCGACTACAACGACGCCGGCGGGCCGTGACGTGCTGGCGCACGCACTCGCGAGCGACGTGAAGCTGGAGGTCGTAGAGACCTCCTACCGCGGCCATGCGGCGGACGCCGCGCACCAGGCGGCGGCGGACGGGTTCGACCTCGTCATCGCCCACGGCGGCGACGGCACGGTCAACGAGGCGGTCAACGGCATCCTGCGCGGCGGTCCCCGCCCCGAGACGCCGATGCTGGGCGTCGTGCCCGGCGGTTCGGCCAACGTCTTCGCGGGCGCGCTCGGCATTCCGCGCGACCCCGTGGAGGCCACGCACGTCCTGCTCCAGTCGATCGAGCACGGCACCCGGCGCCGCATCGGGCTCGGCCAGGTCTTCGCGGACGTCATCGAGGGCGGCCGCTGGTTCACGTTCAACGCGGGCATGGGCCTCGACGCCGATGTCGTCGCCGGCGTGGAACGCAAGCGTGCCAAGGGCCACAACGCGAGTCCCGCTCTGTATCTAAGCGTCGCCGTCAAGGCGTACGCGCAACTCGTGCGCAAGCCGCAGCACTTCACCGTCGAGGTGCCGGACGAGGCGCCGTTCGACGACGTCGGCATGGTGTTCGTGTCGAACACCGACCCGTGGACGTACCTCGGCGACAGGGCGATCCAGCTCAACCCCAGCACGTCGTTCGACGGCGGCCTCGGCCTGAGTGCTTTGAGGACCTTGCGGGTACCCACCGTCGGGCGCTACATCGCCCAGGTCCTCGCGACGGGGAACCCGAAGGGCGGAAATCTCGTTCGGCGTGACGACGTGGGTTATGTCAGAGTGAAGTGCGAGGAGCCTGCCAACCTCCAGGTTGACGGAGATTTTCTCGGAACGACCACGGCGGTGGAGTTCCGGGCGGTCCCGGATGCGTTGACTGTTGCCCTGTAAGGAACTTGACAGTCCGTGATCGGTTCGTGACCGTCTCGGTACCCAGCCGGGATGTACTGCAGTCGAGTGACAGCAGAGCGTGAAACCCCAGGTGAACGCTGTCGATCTTTTGGGTGAGTTCACTCACCGGGTCAGTGGTTACCCCTTGACATCCCAGCCGTTCGTGAAAGCATTCACAAGCACCCCAAAAACGACCGCTGACAACCGGCGTGCCCTTGTGCGCGCCCACTCGCTGAGGAGTAGTTCCAATGGACTGGCGCCACCGCGCGATCTGCCGCGACGAGGACCCCGAGCTGTTCTTCCCCGTTGGGAACAGTGGTCCCGCGCTGCTTCAGATCGCCGAGGCGAAGACCGTCTGCCGCCGCTGCCCCGTCGTCTCCGACTGCCTCGCGTGGGCGCTCGAGAGCGGCCAGGACGCCGGCGTGTGGGGCGGGATGAGCGAAGACGAGCGCCGCGCCCTCAAGCGCCGCAACGCCCGCACGCGGGCCCGCAGCAACGCCTGACCAGGCAGTTAGCCGCGAACAAGCTATACAGAAGAAGCCCGACACCGTGCCAGGTGTCGGGCTTCTTCGTTTGTTTGCACACCCTCCCGCATGACCACGTGAGACCGCTGAGGCTGGTCGCCACGTGTGCACGGCGTTAGTTTAGCGCCGCCCTCTGAGCGGCACGCGCAGGACCGCCTCAGTACCGCCTCGGGGCCTGCGCCGCAAGCTCAAAGAGCCTCTCAATTCGGAATCAACAAGGGTCCGAACGATCTGCAGGCCCAGCCGATCGGTGCGTTCCAGCGAAAAACCCTGCGGAAGGCCCTTGCCGTCGTCGGTGATCGTCACGTCGAGCCATTTCGCGGACCGCTCGGAGTGCACGACGACCTCGCCGCGCTGGCCAGGGGCGTAGGCGTGCTCGAAGGCGTTCTGCACGAGTTCGGTCAGCACCATCACCAGCGGGGTGGCGATCTCGGCCGGCACGATGCCGAACCCGCCCTCGCGGCGCACGCTGACCTGCGTCTCGGTGACCGCCACGTCGCTCATCATCGGGATGACCTTGTCGACCACGTCGTCGAGATCGACTCGCTCGTCGACGCTCATCGACAGCGTCTCGTGAACCAGTGCGATGGAGGTCACACGGCGCACCGACTCGGCGAGCGCCTCCTTCGCCTCCGGGTTGTTCAACCTGCGGCTTTGCAGCCTCAGCAGGGCCGCGACGGTCTGCAGGTTGTTCTTCACCCGGTGGTGGATCTCGCGGATCGTGGCGTCCTTCGACATCAACGCGCGGTCGCGGCGGCGCACCTCGGTGACGTCGCGGCACAGCACGATGGCGCCCGCGGCCTGTCCGCGCGGCCGAAGGGGCAAAGAACGGAACAGCACCGCGGCACCGCGCCGTGACTCGGCCTCCATGCGCATCGACGGCTGGCCGTCCAGCGCCTGCCTGATGCGCTGAGCGACCTCGGTGGCGTCGAACGGGTCACCGATGAGACTGCGCGTCAACGGCGCCAGGTGCACACCCACGAGGTCTGACGCGTGACCCATGCGGTGGTAGGCCGACAGCGCGTTCGGCGAGGCGAACACCACCGCCCCGGACGGATCGAGCCTGATCAGCCCGTCGCCGACGCGCGGACTGGTGTGCACGTCCGGCGACGGTTCGGGCGCGGGGAACGTGCCGTCCGCGATCATCTGGCACAGGTCGGCCGCGCTGCCGAGGTACGAGATCTCCAACGGCGACGGCACGCGCGGCACGGCCAGGTTGGTGCTGCGGCTCAGCACCGCGATGACCTGGCTGCCCAGCCTCACCGGGATGGTCTCGCGCCGCACCGGCACGCCCAGGTGCCAGCGCGGGTCCTCCTCGCGGCAGATCCGCGACTCGTCGATGGCCCGGCGCAGCTGCGGGTGGTCCTCCGAGTCGACCTCGCTGCCGACGACGTCCTCCGGGTGGGCCGTCGGCGCCGTCGTGGGACGGGCCTGGGCGACGCAGAGGAACTTGTCGTCGTCGAGGGGGACCCACATGACGAAGTCCGCGAACGACAGGTCGGAGAGGAGTTGCCACTCCGCGACGACCAGCTGGAGGTGGTCGACGGCGGCGCCGGAGAGCTTGGTGTGCTCAGCCAGCAGGTCCGTGAGCGTGCTCAGAACTCCTCCATGAGAAACTGGTGGGTGAAGCAGTTCTTGATCCTAGGAGAAACCCATGTCGAAGCGTGCTCGCAAGCGCCGCGACCGCAAAAAGGGCGGCGCCAACCGAGGCAAGCGCCCCAACGCCTGAGTGCTGCGAAAGGCCCTGGACGCCACCACGGTGACCAGGGCCTTTTGTCTTGCTCGGGTCTTGCTGAGGACGGTCAGTCCTCGCTGCGAATCTCCACGATCGTGGCGCGGATGCGCGCCTTCAGATCGGCGGGCGCGTAGTCTCCGCCACACTTGCGGGCGAGCAGCGCCTTGAGGTGCTCCTCCAGCCCGAACTGCTCCAGGCACGGATGGCACTCGTCGAGGTGCGTCTGCAGCGCCGCGCGCCGGGTCTTGTCGCATTCCTGGTCCAGGAACAGCCAGACCTCGGACAGCACCTCTGAGCAGTCGGTGTCGTGGGGTTCGCCGCAGTTCATGACGCGTCTCCGTTGCTGCTCCGGAGGAAGCCGCGGTCGCGGGCGACGTCCGCCAGCATGTCGCGGAGCTGGCGACGGCCCCGGTGCAACCGGGACATCACCGTGCCGATCGGGGTGCCCATGATGTCTGCGATCTCCTTGTACGCGAAGCCTTCGACATCGGCGAGGTAGACCGCGATCCGGAACTCCTCCGGCAACCGCTGCAATGCTTCCTTGACGTCGCTGTCGGGCAGGTTGTCGAGTGCCTCGACCTCGGCGCTGCGCAGCCCGGACGAGGTGTGGCTTTCCGCCTGCGCCAGCTGCCAGTCCGTGATCTCGTCGGTCGGCTGCTGAATCGGCTGGCGCTGCTTCTTGCGGTAGCCGTTGATGTACGTGTTCGTCAGGATCCGGTAAAGCCAGGCCTTCAGGTTCGTGCCCTCCGAGAAGGAGGCGAACGCCGAATAGGCCTTGAGGAACGTCTCCTGCACCAGGTCCTCGGCATCGGCCGGATTGCGCGTCATGCGCAGGGCCGCCGAGTAGAGCTGGTCGAGCATGGGCATCGCGTCGCGTTCGAAACGCGCAGCGCGTTCCGCCGTCGTCTCTGTCGTGCCGGTGGCGGGCACCGCGCTCCCTTCCCACAGGTTCTGGGTCGGGACTGACTCTACGCGTGACCGCTCGAGCATGTTCGTTGCCACGTTCTACCTAACAACAGAGGTGCTGGTAGTAATTCCGCATGGCCGGACGTGGGACCCCCGCCACAGCGCTGCTGGACAAGCAGCGGGTGGCGCACACCTTGCATTCGTACGAGCACGACCCCCGCCACGAGTCCTACGGGCTGGAGGCGGCCGAGGCGCTCGGACTGGTGCCGGAGCGTGTCTTCAAGACGCTCGTGGCCGAGGTGGACGGCAAGCTCGCGGTCGGCGTCGTGCCGGTGACGGTGCAGCTCGACCTGAAGGGTCTCGCGGCGGCGTTGAAGGGCAAGAAGGCCAAGATGGCCGTCGTCGCCGACGCCGAGCGCGCCACGGGTTATGTCGCCGGCGGCATTTCTCCACTCGGCCAGAAGAAACGCCTCCCCGTCGTGGTCGACGAGTCGGCCCTGCAGTTCGAGACCTTGTTCTGCAGCGCCGGCAGGCGTGGTCTCGAAGTCGAGATCACGCCTGCCGACCTGGTGCGACTCACCGGAGCGGTGGTCGCGAAGATCAGCGCCTAGTGGTGTGACCCGCCACTAGCTGACCGGCCAACCGATGTTGCCGACCTGCACGGGAGCGCCGATCCACGACGGCCACGCGACGGTGACCCGGTCACCGAGGCTGCCCTGGCCGGGCAGGTCGAACTGGATGGACGCGGGCGTCACGTGCGGACCGCTGATCCGCGAGCCCACGTAGAGGACCGCGGAGTAGTTCCCGTGGACGGTCGCCTCGCTGTACTCGCCCTGGCCACCGGTCAGCGGGACGTTCATGTCCGCGCCCTCGGCGTCGAGGAACCGCAAGTTGCTCACGCTGCCGCCGATCGTGCAGGTGACGCCCTCGGCGGCGGCGAACCTGACCACGTGACCCTTGTTCGTGCTCCCGTTCGGGCGCATGTCGTGGGCGCTGATCACCAGGTCGTCTCCGGTGCACCACGGCGCTTCGTCGGCCTGCGCCGTCGTCGTCACCGCGGCGGACAGGAGGGCGGCACCGGCCAATGCCAGTGCGGTGTTGCGGAACGAGTTCACGCGTTCTCCCCGAATAGGTCTCGATTGGTGATTCCCCTTACGACCGGGGTGACGCCATCGATGCGCATTCGGTTGTCATGAAAACAAATTGCCGTACTTTCGGCCGACGGTGTGTCCATTCGGCCAGCGCGCTATTCCCCCGTCTGGCCGTCGATCGCTTCCCGGATCAGATCGGCGTGACCGTTGTGGCGGGCGTACTCCTCGATCATGTGGGTGAGGATCCACCGCAGGCTGGGGACGCGCCCGTCACGCCACGGCGCTCGCTTCGCCGGTTGGCTCAGGTCGCCGCGCCTGAGCGCCTCGATGAGGTCCTTCCTGGCGCCGTCGACAGCGCGCAGCCACAACGCGCGCAACTGTTCCGGGGTGTCGTCGGCGGCCGAGCACCAGTCCCAGTCGTTGTCGGTCTTCCAGTCGACGCTCGCCCACGGTTCCAGCGGCTCGCGGTCGTGCAGGACGACGCGGAACCACTGCTGCTCCACGTAGGCGAGGTGCTTGACCATCCCGCCCAGGGTCATCGTGGACTTCGCGGCGGTCGTGTTGAGCTGCTCCGCGGTGAGGCCCTCGATCTTCCACATGAGGGTGGCGCGGTGGAACTCCAGGAAGCCCTTGAGGGTGGCGAGCTCGTCGCCGCCCATCGGCGGTTCTGGCCTGCCTTGCTCATCGATGACCGTCATGCGCCGAACGTTAGTCCAGCGGGCGCAGCACCCGGTCCATCCACTCACCGACATAGCGGCCGACGTCCGCGACGGACGCCTTGAGCGAGTGGTCGCCCTTCAGCAGCACGACCTCGCGGTGGTGGGCGCGTTCGGGCTGGCCGAACGGGTCGTTCTCACCCTGCACGACCAGCGTGGCGACCTCGACACCGTCCAGTTCGGCCATCCGCGACTTCTCCGGCTTGCCCGGCGGGTGCACCGGGAAAGCCAGGCACAGCACCGCGACGGCCTGGCCCTCGACCGAGGTCCGGCAGGCCACGCGCGCTCCCGACGACCGGCCCCCGAACACCAGGGGCAGGCCGTCGAACCAGCGTTCGCCCAGGTCCTCGACCACCGCCAGCCACGCCGTGTCGAGCTGGCCGGCCGGCGCCGGGGCACGACGGCCCGCGACGCGGTAGGGCTGTTCGATCAACGCCACGTGCACGCCGACGGAGTTCGCGGCGTGGCACGCGGCGACGAGATCCGGGGCCTCGACGCCACCACCGGCGCCGTGGCCCAGGAGCAGTGCCGCACGCGGCTCGTGGGCACAGTGCAGCGAGGCCCGCGCGGGGCCGTGCGGCGTGTCCACCAACAGCGTGGTCATGACGGCTCGAACAAGGTGGGTGAGGGCTTCTCGTCTTCGGTGAGCGAGACGCGGTCCATCAGGGACGGCTTGTTGTTCTTCACGCTGTTCACCTCGGTCGACACCGGCCGCAGCTCGAGCGCCTCGACGATCGACGGGTCGGGGAACAGCAGCTCGCTCGGGTCGAGCGACGCCGGGTCGAGCCACGCCGACCAGCGGTCCGGAGGCAGGAGCAACGGCATCCGGTGGTGCACCTCGGTCATCGCGCCGATGGCGTCCGTGGTGAGCACGGCGCACGTGACGGTCGGGACGTCGTCCTTCCACCACACGGACCACAGGCCCGCCATCGCCAGGGACGTGTCGTCCCCGAGGGTGATGAAGTACGGCTGCTTGCGCCCCTCGCCCGGCTGCCACTCGTACCAGCCGGTGGCGGGGATGATGCAGCGCCGCTTGATCGCCGACTGCTTGTACGCGGGCTTGGTCAGCACGGTCTCGGCGCGGGCGTTGATCATCTTGGCCGCACCGGAGAGGTCCTTGGCCCAGTGCGGGACGAGCCCCCAGCGCATGACGCGGATGCTGCGTTCCAGCTCCTCGTCCTCGGGCTGACGCTCGACCACGGCCATGACGCGCTTGGTGGGAGCGATGTTGTAGTCCGCCCCCGGTGCCTCGTCGCCGGTCCCGTCCACCGCGTCGAACTCGGCCGCCAGCAGCGCCGGGTCCTTGGTGGAGGCGTACCTACCGCACAAAACCGATCACCTCCGATGTCTCAATTGTCCCACGGCCGGAACACCTGTGCGAGCTTGCCCTGGTGGGGTGACCACCAGCGTTCGCCCCGGCTCTCGCCGTTCAGACGGTTGCATCGCGGTGCCGGCCCCACGTCCCGATATCGGGCATATCGGGACGTGGGGCCGGTGCCGCGAGGCGACCTGCTGGGCGCCGAGAGCCGCGGTGAAGGCTGGTGGTCACCCCACCACCCCCGATGCGGGATCATTCAGGCATGACTCAGCACTGGTCAGCCCCCAGCGCGCCCGGCCCAGTCCACTCGACGGTGCCGGTGCCCGGCTCGAAGTCGATCACCAACCGCGTCCTGGTCCTCGCGGCACTGGCCGATGGGCCGTCCACGGTCCACGCGCCGCTGCGCAGCCGCGACACGGTGCTGATGACGGCCGCGCTCTCGTCGCTGGGCGTCGGCATCACCGATCGCGAGGACGGCGGCTGGGACGTGGTGCCCGGTCTGCTGCGCGGGCCGGCCGACGTCGACTGCGGTCTCGCGGGCACGGTCATGCGCTTCCTGCCGCCCGCCGCCGCGCTGGCCGAGGGCGAGATCCGGTTCGACGGCGACCCGCACGCGCGGACGCGGCCGATGAGCACCGTGCTGGGTGCGCTGCGGTCGCTGGGCGTCGAGGTCGACGGGGACGCGCTGCCGTTCACGTTGCACGGCACGGGATCGGTACCCGGTGGCGAGGTGACGATCGACGCGTCGGGCTCGTCGCAGTTCGTGTCCGGGCTGCTGCTGTCCGCCGCCCGGTTCGACAAGGGCGTGACGATCCGGCACGACGGCAAGCCGGTGCCCTCGTTGCCGCACATCGACATGACGGTCCAGACGCTGCGGTCGGTCGGCGTCGAGGTGGACACGAGCGTGCCGAACGTGTGGCGCGTCGAGCCCGGTGTGATCAAGGCACGCACGTGGCACGTGGAGCCGGACCTGTCGAACGCGACGGTGTTCCTCGCGGCGGCCGCGGTGACCGGTGGCGAGGTGACGATCCCGCACTGGCCCGCCGCCACGACGCAGCCGGGTGACGCGGTGCGCGGCATCCTGGAGCGCATGGGCTGTGCGGTCGAGGTGTCGGAGCGCGGCCTGACCGTGCGGGGTCCGGCGAAGCTGTCCGGTGTGGACATCGACCTGCGTGACGAGAGCGAGCTCACGCCGACCGTCGCCGCGCTCGCGGCACTGGCCGAGGGCCGCACGACCATCCGGGGCGTGGCGCACATCCGCGGCCACGAGACCGACCGGATCGCCGCGCTCGTCAACGAGATCAACGCGGTCGGCGGCAACGCGACCGAGACCGAGGACGGCCTGGTCATCGACCCCGCTCCCCTGCGCGGCGGCGTGTGGAAGGCCTACGCCGACCACCGCATGGCGACCGCGGGCGCGATCATCGGGCTGGTGGTGCGGGGCATGTCGGTGAACGACATCGGCAGCACCACCAAGACGATCCCGGACTTCCCGGGCATGTGGGACGCCATGCTCACCGGGGGCGCGTAGAAGTGAGCAAGCAGGACTGGCGCAAACTCGACGAGTCCGACGTGCGCGTGCGCCCCGGCAAGGGGACGCGGCCGCGCAGCAAGAGGCGACCGGAACACGCCGACGCCGAGACCGCGATGATCATCGGCGTGGACCGCGGCCGCTGGACGTGCGCGATGGAGTCCGGCGCCGTCGTCACGGCGATGCGCGCACGCGAACTGGGCCGCACGCCCGTCGTGGTCGGCGACCAGGTGGGCATCGTCGGTGACACGTCGGGCCAGCCGGACACGCTGGCCCGCATCGTGCGCGTCGAGGAGCGGACCTCGGTGCTGCGCCGGACCGCGGACGACACCGATCCGTTCGAACGGGTCGTCGTCGCGAACGCGTCCCAGCTCATCATGGTCGTGGCGCTGGCGGATCCCCCGCCGCGCACGGGTTTCATCGACCGCTGCCTGGTCGCCGCGTACGCCGGCGGCCTGGAACCGGTGCTGTGCCTGACGAAGTCGGACCTCGCCTCGGCGGACGCCCTGCTGGCGCTGTACACCGAGCTCGACGTGGCGGTGGTCGTGACCCGCTCCGACGAGGAGCCTGCCGAACTGCGCGCCCGGCTGGCGAACACGGTGTCGTGCCTGATCGGCCACTCCGGCGTCGGCAAGTCCACTCTGGTCAACAAGCTCGTGCCGGGCGCGAACCGCGCGGTGGGCGTGGTGTCCGGCGTCGGCAAGGGCCGGCACACCTCCACCCAGGCCGTCGCCCTGCGGCTGCCCGAGGGCGGCTGGGTCGTGGACACGCCGGGCATCCGCTCGTTCGGCCTCGCCCACATCACGCCGGACGACATCGTGAAGGCCTTCCCGGACTTCGCCGAGGCCGCCGAGGAGTGCCCGCCCGGCTGCGGCCACCTGGGCTCGCCCGAGGACCCCGGCTGCATGCTGGACGAGCTCGTGCCGGACGCGCCGGGCCGGCTCACGTCGCTGCGCAGGTTGCTCGCGTCACGTGCCGGCATGGACGACTACACGGATTGAGGTTGCGCCGGTCAGTCACACTGTCCCTTGTGAACAGACGCCTGGGGGCTGTGGCGTTGCTGGTTGCGCTGACCGCGTGCTCGACGCCCGCGCCGGCTCCGGCTCCGGCCACTCCGAAACTGCGTGACCTCGCCACGGTCGACGCCTGCACGTTGCTCGCCGAGCCGGACTTCGGGAAGCCCTTCACGAAGGCACCCGAGCCTCTCAACGAGCCACTGAGCTGCCGGTGGTCGATCGAGGGCCAGACCGTGTGGATGAGCGTCGAGAACGAGTCGCTGGAGCAGGCGAAGGTCCGCGTGCATGAAGGCTCGGAGCTGACCGTCGAGGGCCACAAGGCCTGGTGGGGCGTGCAGCCCGACTTCACCAGCGAACCGTCGAGCAGCATCGGCGTCACCGTGACCGAGCTGGCGGCGGACCGCGTGCTGGTGATGACCGCCGAGAAGATCCCGGGCAACTACGACGTCGGGTCGGTCGCCCGCACCCGCTCCGTCGCGGTGCTGCAAAGGTTGTACACATGATCCGACTGCTTCCGGTGCTGCTGCTCGCCCTGACGGCCTGCTCGACCGCACAGCCGACCGCCCCGAAGTTCGAGGACACCGACCCCTGCTCGCTGCTGCAGACCGGCGACGCGGGCCAGATGAACGGCTCCCCCACCAGGACCGAGCGGACGTGCGACTACCCGTTCGCCTCGCTGACCGCGCGGCTGACGTTGCTGAGCGCGAAGTACGCGGACGAGTCGCAGAAGCTGCTCTCCGACGGCGGCTACGGCGGGGTGATCAACGACCGTCCGCTCACGCGCAAGTGCGTCGACTCCTCGGGCGAGGTGACCTGTGACGCCGTCGTCGAGGTGCGGGAGGGGCAGCTCATCGGGCTGAAGGTCCTGCAGCGCAGCCACGACCTCAACGTGGTCGGGCAGGTCACGCAGGGGCTGGCGGCGAAGGCCGTGGAGAGGTTGCCGAAGTGAAGCGCGTCCTGCCGTTGCTGCTCCTGCTCGCGGGCTGTGCCGCCACTCCGGTGGCAGCCCCGCCGAGCACGACGACGACCACGACCACCGAGACGACGGTCGCAACGACGTCGCCGCGCATCGACACGCCGCACAAGCTGCCGGCCGGCCCGTGCCTCCTGCTGGCCGCGGCGGACTTCGAGACCCCGCTGGCCACGGCGCCGGAGCCGTTCCCCGACCTGCCGCGCTCCTGCACGTTCCGGGAGGGCACGGGCGCGGACTCGGACCTGTTCGTCATCGTCCAGTTCGCGGACGCCTACGCGAAGCCCGAGAACGCCCACGAGACGTTGCTCAAAGGCCACACGATGGCGGTGTCCTTCGCCAGCGGACCAGGCATCGAGGAGGGCACGTACCTCGTCGCGGTCAACGCGGCCGAGTCGTTCAGGATCATCCTGAGCCTGCGCAACTCCAACTCCTCACAGGTCGCGATGATCGCGCAGGGCAAGGTGCAACAGGCTTTCGCGCGGCTTGTCACATCCTGACGCGCTGTCTCGTCCACTGGTCATGAAGGTATTCGTGATCGGTGCGACGGGTGTTCTCGGACGGGAAGCGGTCCCCCAGCTGCGGGCGGCCGGACACGAGGTCGGTGTGCTGGACCGGCAGACGACCTCGATGTTCGACGTGGACCAGCTCACGGCCGCGTTCACGGGCTACGACGCCGTCCTCAACCTCGCCACCCGCATCCCGCTCAGCGCGAAGGCCGTGCTCGCGAGCGCGTGGGCGGAGAACAACCGCCTTCGCACCGAGGGCAGTGCCGCCGTGGCCGAGGCCGCGATCAGGGCCGGGGCCGGGCGGGTCGTGCAGGAGGGCATCTCGTTCGTCTACGCGGACGGCGGTGACCGCGAGCTCGACGAGAGTGCGCCGATCAAGCCCGTCGGGCACGTCGCCAGTTCGGTCACCGCACAGCACAACGTCCTGAAGCACCCCGGCGGCGTGTTCCTGCGCATCGGGATGCTGATCGGCGGCGAGGCGATGTCACCGCCGGTGCTCGTCGGCGACGGCTGGATGTCGGTCGTGCACCCCGCGGACGCGGCGGCGGCAGCGATCGCCGCGCTCGACGCGCCTGCGGGGATCTACAACGTCGGGACGCCGGTTCTCAAGCGGGACACGGGAATCACTCGCCTGCCGAAGTTCTTCGGCAGGTTCGCCGCGTCGTTCGAGGTGTTCGGCCGCTCGCAGCGGGTGGTCAGCACGAAGCTCACCGAGGCCACCGGCTGGAAACCGCGGCACTAACCCATGTGCGGGTACCGGTGATCCGTCGGCGGCACGAGGGTCTCCTTGATGGCGCGCGGGCTCGTCCACCGTTGCAGGTTGTAGATCGAGCCCGCCTTGTCGTTGGTGCCGGAACCGCGCGACCCGCCGAACGGCTGCTGCCCGACGACGGCACCGGTCGGCTTGTCGTTGACGTAGAAGTTGCCCGCGGCGAACCGCAACGCGCGGTGCGCCTGCTCGATGGCGGCCCGGTCGCGCGCGAAAACGGCGCCGGTCAGCGCGTACGGCGTGGAGGTGTCGATGGTCTCCATCATCTTCGGGAAGTCCGCGTCCTCGTAGACGTGCACGGCGAGGATCGGGCCGAAGTACTCGGTCGTGAAGATGTCGTGGCGCGGGTCGGTGCCGAGCAGCACGGTCGGGTCGACGAAGTAGCCCACCGAGTCGTCGCACGAGCCGCCTGCCAGCACCTCGACCGAGGTGGACGCGGACGCCATCAGCAACGCCTCCTCGTGCTTGGCGAACGCGCGGTGGTCGATCACCGCGCCGCCGAACACCGACAGGTCCGTGACATCGCCGTAGGACAAGGACTTCGTGACGTCGAGCAGCTGCTCGCGCACTCCGCCCTCCCACAGCGACCGCGCGATGTACGCCCGCGAAGCCGCCGAGCACTTCTGGCCCTGGTACTCGAAAGCACCGCGCACCAGCCCGGTGACGAGCGCCTGGGGATCGGCGGAGGCGTGTGCCAGCACGAAGTCCTTGCCGCCGGTCTCGCCGACGACGCGCGGGTAGGCGCGGTAGTTGTCGAGGTTGCCCGCCATGGTCTGCCACAGCGCCTTGAACGTGCGGGTGGAGCCGGTGAAGTGCAGGCCGGCGAAGAACCTGTCCCGCAACGCGACCTGGCTCAACGCCTGGCCGTCGCCGGTCACGAGGTTGATCACGCCCGGCGGCAGGCCCGCTTCTTCGAGCAGCCGCATGGTGAAGTGCGCGGCCAGCTGCTGCGTCGGCGACGGCTTCCACAGCACCGCGTTGCCCATCAGGGCGGGTGCCAGCGGCAGGTTGCCCGCGATGGCGGTGAAGTTGAACGGCGTGATCGCCACGACGAACCCGTCGAGCGGCCGGTGGTCCATCCGGTTCCACACACCCGGCGACGACATCGGCTGTTCTTCGAGGATGCGACGGCCGAAGTGGACGTTGAAGCGCAGGAAGTCGATGAGCTCGCACGCCGCGTCGATCTCGGCCTGCTGCACGGACTTCGACTGGCCGAGGATCGTGGCGGCGTTGAGGGTGTCGCGCCACGGCCCCGCGAGCAGGTCGGCCGCCCGCAGCAGCACCGCGGCCCGTTCGTCGAACGGCAGCTCCTGCCAGCCCGGCGCGGCGTGCTGGGCGGCGCGCATGGCATCGGCGACGTCGGAGTTCGTGGCCTGCGCCGTCACGCCGAGAACGTGCCTGTGTTCGTGCGGCTGGACCACGTCGATGCGGTCGCCACCACCCATGCGCTGCTCGCCGCTGATGGTCATCGTCAGCTCGTGCGTGGTGCCTTCGAGCTCCGCGATGCGTGCTTGCAGGCTGGCCCGTTCGGCGCTACCGGGTGCATAGGTGCGCACGGGCTCGTTGACCGGTTCGGGTGCAGACGTGACTGCGTCCATTCCCCCATCGTGGCACGCGGTAGTAGGGTCCGTCGGGTGGCGCGGGTGACTGGCATCGGCGGGGTTTTCCTGCGTTCAAGGGACCCTGCGCGCTTGGCCGCCTGGTACCGCGACAACCTGGGCGTGCCGATGAGCGAGAAGGGCACCGTCACCTTCCACTGGCTCGACACGGCGACGAACGAGTACCCCGGCACGACGACGATGGCGTTGTTCGCGCAGGACACGAAGTACATCGGCGAGCCCCACCAGCGCACCATGCTGAACCTGCGCGTGGACGACCTGGTGTCGTTGATGGCCAAGCTGAAGGCGCGCGGCGTCGAGGTGCTGCCCGACACCGAGGATTCGGAGTTCGGCCTGTTCGGGTGGTGTGTCGACCCCGAGGGCAACCGGATCGAGCTGTGGGAACCGGCAGAGGGAATGTGATGCTGGACGAAGCCGTGCAGGCGCTGCGGGAGTGGCAGCACGACGACCAGCCGTTCCAGCTCCACCCCGGAGATCTGGGCTGGTACCGGCGTTTTGGTGCCAAGGCGACCGATGAGGCGATCCGGATCTGGCGCGGAGACGGGCGGATCGTCGCCGTCGGGCTGCTGGACGGTGCCGACCTGCTGCGGTTCACGATCGCGCCGGACGCCCGTGCCGACGAGGAGCTGGCGCGCCGGCTGGCCGACGACGTCTGCACTCCCGAACGCGGCGTCCTTCCCTCCGGGACGGTGTACGTCGAGTCACCGCGGGGCACGCGGTTCCAGGAGCTGATGTTCGAGCGCGGCTGGCAGTCCGACGTGCCGTGGACGCCACTGCGCCGTGATCTCGGTGCCCCGGTACCGGATCCCGATGTGCGGATCGAGGTCATCGGACATGACCAGGCTGATGTGCACGCCGCCGTGATCCGGGCGTCGTTCGAGAAGTCGACGTTCACCGAGGAGCGCTGGCACGCGATGGCGGTCGGCTCGCCGTACGCCGACGCCCGCAGCCTGGTCGCTTTCGACCGGGGCGACGCGGTGGCGGCGACAACCGTGTGGTCGGCGGGCCCTGGCAGGCCGGGGCTGATCGAACCGATGGGCGTGCACCACGACCACCGGGGCAAGGGTTTCGGCAGGGCCATCACCCTCGCCGCGGCGTCAGCGCTGCGGGACCTCGGCTCGTCGAGCGCGCTCGTCTGCACGCCCAGCTCGAACGCGGGCGCCGTCGCCACCTACCGGGCAGCCGGGTTCGACCAGCTGCCCGAGGTGCACGACCAGCGCAGGGGCTAGAGCAGTTCCAGCACGAACGGGAGCTCCTGGGCGGCGTACCAGGCCAGTTCGTGGTCCTCGGCGCTGCCCAGCGCGAACTCCGCGTCCGGGTCGCCCAGGTCGGCCGCGTCGATGACGTCCACGGCCGCGCGCACGTCCTGTTCGGCCTCGGCCGTGTCGAGGTGCACGGCGGCGACGTCCTTCAGGGTGAACGAACCGCCGACCTTCACGACCGAGAAGTCGAGGTCGGGGCGCAACGTCACGTCGTCCACGTCCACCGCCAGCACCGCGCGCCGCGGTTCGGCCTTCTCGTCGGCGGCCAGCAGCCGCAGGGAAGCCCGCGCGGCATCGAGCATCGCCGCGTACTCCAGTTCCTCCGTGTCGCCCGCCGCGTAGGACTCGCGCAACGCCGGCGTCAGCGCGAACGCCGTGCCGGTGACCGGAGCCAGTTCGCCGCTGTCGACGAACGCGCGCAGCATCGGCACCGTCGCCGGGATGTAGACCCTCATGCGCTCGCCGTCCCCATCAATTCCTCCACCGACTCCTCGACCATGGTCGCGAGAACGTCCACATCGGACATGGCGTCGCGGTCGCCGTTCAAACCGAAGTACACACCGCCGTCGTACGACGTCACCCCGATGGCCAGCGCCTGGTTCTTGGCGAGCGGGACGACCGGGAAGATCTCGGTCATTCTCGCCCCCGCCGCGTACAGCGGCACCTGCGGGCCGGGAACGTTGGTGACGATGACGTTGAACAGCCGGCGGCTGAACGAGCTGGCGGCCCGTGCGCCGAGCGCGTGCAACGTCGGCGGGGCGAAGCCGGAGACCTTCACCAGCGCGTCGGCGGCGACGGACTGACCGGACTCCTGGTGCGCGCGCATCGCGTGGCTCACGTGGTGCAGGCGGACGACCGGGTTCGGCTCGCCTACCGGGAGGTCGACCAGGTAGGCGCTCACGTTGTTGCCCGAGTCCGGGTCGGCCTCGCGGACGCTCAGCGGGGCCATCGCGCGGATCGTGGTGCTGCCGGTGACGTTCTCGCCGCGGCTGAGCAGCCAGTTGCGCAGGGCACCGCTCAGGGCCGCGAGCACCACGTCGTTGACCGTGCCGCCGTGCTGCTTGCGGATGGCGCGCAGGTCGTCGAGCTGGGCGCGCGCGACGGCGAACCGGCGCTGCGGCGAGGTGATGCGGACGTTCAGCGGGGAGCCGGGCGCGGGCGTGGCGGCGGTGCGGACCGCCGAGGCGAGCACGCCGAACGCGTTGAAGACCTTCTCGACCGTGTTGACGGTGTCGAGGGCGGCGCTGCGGACGTTCTCCACGAGCTCGCCGGGGCTGTGCACGATGTCGGTGACCGCGTCGGCCACGAGCTGCAGCGAACTGGGCTCGGGCTGCGGCATCCAGAGGTTCTCGACGTTGGTGCGCGGTGTCGGCGAGACGTCCAGCATGACCTGGCCGATCTCCAGCGACGCGATGCCGTCGATCATGGCCTGGTGGGTCTTGGTGATGACCGCGGTCTGGTTCTTCTCGAGGCCCTCGACCAGGTAGATCTCCCACAGCGGCCGGGAGTGGTCGAGCGGGCGCGACATCAGGCGCGCGATCAGGTCGTGCAGCTGCGTGTCGTTGCCCGGCTTGGGCAGGGCGCTGCGGCGGACGTGGTAGGTGACGTCGAAGTCGGGGTCGTCGACCCACACGGGGCGTGCGATGCGTCCGGGGACGTGCACGACCTTCTGCCGGTAGCGCGGCACGAGGCTGAGGCGTTGCTCGATGAGGTCGACGAGCTTGTCGTAGTCGAAGCCCGCCTTGGGCCGGCGGAACACCGCCACACCGCCGACGTGCATCGGCGTCTTGGCGTCCTCCAGGTACAGGAACGAGGCGTCCAGCGCTGACAGGCGGTCCGGCATGCACCCAGCCTAGTGGCGTTCGCGGTCCATCAGCTTCTGAAGTGCCGCGCGTTCGCGCGGATCGCGGTCGTGCCGCTCCAGCCGGATGCGCGCGGCCTCCGGGATCGCGTTCCTCGCCTCCGGGTCCACGTTGGCCATGAACGACCGGAGGAACCGCCAGCGCGTGAGCTTCATGACCGGAGCGAGGTGGGCGACGGCGAGCGACACCCAGCTCAGTGCGACGTCGAGCCTGCGGTCGCCCTTGGTGGCGCTGGCCCAGTCGAGGACCACGGGCCCTTCCGGGCCGAGCACGACGTTGCCGGGGTGCAGGTCGAGGTGCAGCAGGTCGCCGTCGCCGCTGAGGAAGCCGGGCGCCGGGATGACGTCGAGGCGGTGGTGCAGGTCCGCGAGCTCCTGGCCGAGACTGCCCGCGAGCCACGGCTTGCGGCCGATCTCCTCGGACATCCGCGGGCCGGGCACGTACTGCATGACCAGTTCGTCCTCGGTGGCCTCGTGCACGCGCGGGACGGGGATGCCGCAGCCGCTCAGGTACGACATCATCTCGGCCTCGCGCCGCAGGTCACGGCCGGTGCGCGTGCGTTTGACGAGCAGCCCGTCGGACCGGATGAACACATCCGAGTCCTGGCCGCTCGCGAGATGTTGACGTTGCGCGACGCTGCGCATACCTGCCGTCATGTGACGATCATCATCGATATGATCCGAAACACAAGGGCCGAACGGCTCTAGTGGAGCTCTTCACCCGTTTGAGCCCTGTGTGCCCGCCTCTGGCACTCTCTTCCGGTGGAGATCTCGCCCAAGGACCGCTTCGTCACCGTCTACGGCCGCAAGCCAGTGCTGGAAGCGCTGGACGACCCGACGCTCACGGTCGACAAGGTGGTGCTCGCCGACACGGCCCGAGGCGCGGCCGCGCACGAGATCATCGACGCGGCCCGCACGCGTGGCGTCGTCGTGCAGCGGGCGACCGCGCAGCGCGTGAAGGTGCTGGCGGGCAACGGCAAGCAGGACCAGGGCGTGCTCGCCGACGTGGTCGCGCCGCGCATGAAGCCCCTGGCGCTGGCCCTGGAAGAGGGATCGCTGGGGTCCGTCCTCGTGCTGGACGGCATCACGACCCCCGCGAACGTGGGCATGATCCTGCGCACCGCGACCGCCGCGGGCATCGACGGCATCGTCGTGCCGCGCCGGGGCGTCGCCTCCATCGACCCGCTCGTGGTGAAGGCCTCCGCCGGAGTGGCTTTCCGAGCGCCCGTGCTGCGCTGCGGCACCGCGGCGGAGGCCTCGGCTTTGTTGCGCGCGTCCGGCTATTCGCTCCACGCGCTCGATTCCCACGCACCCGACACGATTTATTCCGCTTCTTTCCCGGCACGCGCGGCTTTCGTGCTGGGCAGTGAAACGTCCGGAATCACCGACGACGTGCGTCCACACATCACGTCGTGGCTTTCGATTCCGATGGCGGCGGGCGTGGAATCCCTGAACGTCGCGTCAGCGGCGGCCGTGCTCTGCTTCGAGCTGGTGCGCCGGGCTCAGTGATCAGAGCCAGTCGACGTGGTACCCGTTGACCCGCGGGTACCCGAGCAGCGACGTGCACTCCGCCACCGAGGGCTCGCCCCTGACCCGGCCGATCGTCCCGTACTGGTCCCAGACCCCGAGCCCGTTCGTGCAGTGCGCGACGGCCCGGAACCGCCCTGGCCGGCCTTCGTCGCAGAAGACCTCGATGGTGCGCCCGTCCCTGAGATAGTCCTCGTAGCAGCCGCGTTCCTGCGCCTGCGCGGGTGATGCAATTGCCGTGGCTGCAATGGCGACTGCAACACAAGCGACAATTCTTCGCATTTTCTCCCCTATGCAATCGACTACCGACGAATCGACGCTAGTACCTTGCCGAAAAAGGGGCAATGACGCTCCGGGGTGAACCCTCAATCGCGGAGCGCGATCGCTAGCAGTATTTCCAGCTCCTCGAGGGTGGACCGTGTCGACCGATGGTGGACACCGACCATGCCCGCCTCGGCGGCCCCGCGGACGTTGACCGCGAGGTCGTCGACGAAGACGCACTCCCCCGGCTTCACGTTCAGCTTGGTGGCCGTGAGCAGGTAGATCTCGGTGTCCGGCTTGGCGAGCCCGACCTCCCCGGAGATGATCGCGACGTCCAGCAGTCGACTCAGTGCTTTCGGCGGCTGCCACCACCCGTCCGCATTGGACAGCAGAGCGGTCTTGAGCCCGTGCCGCTTCGCCTTGCGCAGGGCGGTGAGGAGCGGCGGTTCGGCGGGGTTGTCCTCGCCGGGGTCGGTCAGAACGCCGCCGTAGTCGAGCACCAGGGCTTTCAGCATGGCTGGGACCGTAACCCCACTTTCGGGTGTTCGGTGTCCTGATCTCGTCGGTGGCGCGCCTGGTCGACCATGCCCCCAGTTGTCCGCCGCCTGCCCGCCTACGAGCCTCCGGTCGGAGGCCCTCCCCGGATTCCGCTGCCCCGGCCGCGCCCCGTGTGGGTTCCGGTGCCGGAGCCGCCGTACCCCGCCCTGGACGCCGCACGCCTGCTCTCGGTGGTGCTGGAGGTGCTGGACGGACGGCGGCCTGCCCGGCTGTTGCGGGAGATCGCGGTGCCCGCGCTGGCGGCCAGGCTGAGCGGGTCGGTCCGTGCCCGGACCACGCGGATGGTGCGGCCGCCTCGGGTCTGTCATCCGTCGCGGCTGGTGGCGGAGATGTCGGTGACCTTGCGGAGGGAGGGGCGGGTGCTGGCGGCGGCCGGTCGGGCCGAGAACGCCGGCGGTCGGTGGTGGTTCACGTCGTTCACGGTGCTGGAGTGAGGCGCCGCCCTGGAAGTGGTGTGGGCGGCGCTGCCGGGAGGAACGCCGCCCATGCATGGTTGTCGGTGGCGGGTCGGCTCGGCTTCGCGGGCCGCGCCGTGCCTCATACGCCGTCTGGCACCCGCTGCGTCAGCGCCGACCTGCACGTCTTGCCGCGCCCCACCCAACCCGCCGACCAACCACACCCTGCCCTCGGCCACGGGTGTGGCCGCGCCCGCAAAACGCAGCCACACACGTGGCGGGCAGGGCCGGCTCGGCTTCGTCGGCCCGTGCCCTGGCTCCCGCCGTCCTGCCGCTCCCCTGCGTCAACGCCGACCCGCCACGCCCCGCCGCCCCTGCCTCACTCGCCGTCCCGCCGCGCACTACCCACCTGCCGCGCCCTGCCCACCCGTCGTGCCTTACGCCGGGCATCACCCGCGTGCCTCGCCCGCCGTCCTGCCGCGCCCTGCCCACCCGTCGTGCCTTACGCCGAGCATCACCCGCGTGCCTCGCCCGCCGTCCTGCAGCGCGTGCCCCGCCACACCCTGCCCGCGAGTTCCAGCGCACCCACAAAAGCCGCGTGGGCCGCGTTCCCGAAGGAACGCGGCCCACGCGGTGGTGGTGCGGTGAGGGGCGTCAGCCCTTCTTGCGGTTGTTCTTCGCCGCCTGGCGGGCCGCCTCGCGGCGCTCCTTGCGGGTGCCGCCGCCCTGGCCGGCCGCGCCGGTCGCCTCGCCGTGCTCGTCGACGCCGCCGTCCTCGGCCGGGCCGCTGTAGCTCAGGTTCTGCTGGCCGGGGCCGCCGAGGCCCTTGCCGCGCAGGGCGGGCGGGATGGCGTTGCCGCTGGCCAGCTGGGCCATGGCCGGGCCGGCCGGGGCGTCGGGCTCCCGCTGCGCCTGCTGCTGGGCTGCTGCCGCGGCGCGGGCACGAGCGCGTGCGCCGCCGCCTCCGCCGTTGCCCGACACCTGCGGGAGGGCCTGCGGGGCCGCGCCCACGGTCACGGGGACCTCGGGCTGGGCGGGCTCCGGCTCTGCCGCTTCGACCTGGAGGTTGAAGAGGAAGCCGACGGTCTCCTCGCGCAACGCGTCGAGCATCGCGTTGAACATCTCGAAGCCCTCGCGCTGGTACTCGATGAGGGGGTCGCGCTGCGCCATCGCGCGCAGGCCGATGCCCTCCTTCAAGTAGTCCATCTCGTAGAGGTGCTCACGCCACTTGCGGTCCAGGACGGACAGCAGGACGCGGCGCTCCAGTTCGCGCATGGCGCCTTCGCCGACGCGGCCCTCGATCTCGGTCTCGCGGGCGCGGTAGGCGTCCATCGCGTCCTGCACCAGGAGGTCGCGCAGGTACTCGCGCGTGACGTCCTCGTCGGACTCGAGGATCTCCTTCGGGTCCAGCGAGACCGGGTAGAGGGTCTTGAGGGCGGTCCAGAGCTTCTCGAAGTCCCAGTCCTCGGCGTAGCCGTCGGCGGTGGCGCCGTTGACGTACTCCTCGACGACGCTCTCGATCATGTGCTCGACCTGCTCGCGGAGGTCTTCGCCGGCGAGAACGCGGTGGCGCTCGGCGTAGATCACCGTGCGCTGGCGGTTCATGACCTCGTCGTACTTGAGGACGTTCTTGCGGATCTCGAAGTTCTGCTGCTCGACCTGGGTCTGCGCGCTGCGGATGGCGCGGGTGACCATCTTGTGCTCGATCGGCACGTCGTCCGGCACGTTCAGGCGCGTCATGACCATCTCGACCATGGACGCGTTGAAGCGGCGCATCAGCTCGTCCTGGAGGGACAGGTAGAAGCGCGACTCACCGGGGTCGCCCTGACGGCCGGTGCGGCCGCGGAGCTGGTTGTCGATGCGGCGCGACTCGTGGCGCTCGGTGCCGAGCACGTAGAGACCGCCGGCCTCGCGGACCTCGTCGGCCTCCGCCTTGCCCTGGGTCGTCAGTTCCTCGACGACCTTGGCCCACTCGGCCTCGTACTCCTCCGGCGTGGTCACCGGGTCGAGGCCGCGCTCGCGCAGCTCGTGGTCCGCGATGATGTCCGGGTTGCCGCCCAGCACGATGTCGGTACCGCGGCCGGCCATGTTCGTCGCGACGGTGACGGCGCCCTTGCGGCCCGCCTTCGCGATGATCAGCGCCTCGCGGTCGTGGTGCTTCGCGTTCAGCACCTCGTGCGGGATTCCCCTGCGCACCAACAGCTTCGAGAGGTACTCGGAGCGCTCGACGCTCGTCGTGCCGATCAGGACCGGCTGGCCCTTCTCGTGCTTCTCGGCGATGTCGTCGGCGACGGCGTCGAACTTCGCCTCCTCGCTCTTGTAGACGAGGTCGGGCTGGTCCTTGCGCTGCGGCGGGCGGTTCGTCGGGATCGGGACGACGCCCAGCTTGTAGGTCTGGTGGAACTCGGCCGCCTCGGTCTCGGCGGTACCGGTCATGCCGCCGAGCTTCTCGTAGAGGCGGAAGTAGTTCTGCAGCGTGATCGTGGCGAGAGTCTGGTTCTCCGCCTTGATCTCCACGCCTTCCTTGGCCTCGATGGCCTGGTGCATGCCCTCGTTGTAACGGCGACCGGAGAGCACACGACCAGTGAACTCGTCGACGATCATGACTTCACCGTTGCGGAGGATGTAGTCCTTGTCGCGGTTGTAGAGCTCCTTCGCCTTGAGGGCGTTGTTCAGGTAGCCCACCAACGGCGTGTTCGCCGCCTCGTACAGGTTGTCGATGCCGAGCTGGTCCTCGATGAACTCCACACCGAGCTCGGTGACGGCGACCGTGCGCTTCTTCTCGTCGTACTGGTAGTGGAACGACTTCGACTTCTCCTCGATGACCTCGATGCGGTCCTTCTGGGAGAGCTGGGTGACGTCGATGCCGCGCATCCGCGGGACGAGCCGCGCGAACTCCGTGTACCAGCGGGCCGACTGCTCGGCCGGGCCGGAGATGATCAGCGGCGTGCGGGCCTCGTCGATGAGGATCGAGTCGACCTCGTCGACGATCGCGAAGTAGTGGCCGCGCTGCACGCACTCGTCGAGGCTCCACGCCATGTTGTCGCGCAGGTAGTCGAAGCCAAACTCGTTGTTCGTGCCGTAGGTGATGTCCGAGTTGTACGAAGCGCGCCGCTGCTCCGGAGTCATCTCGGAGAGGATCGCGCCGACGGTCATGCCCAGGAAGCGGTGAACACGGCCCATCCAGTCCGCGTCGCGCTTGGCCAGGTAGTCGTTCGTGGTGATGACGTGGACGCCCTTGCCGGCGATGGCGTTGAGGTAGACGGGCATGACCGAGGTCAGCGTCTTGCCCTCACCGGTGCGCATCTCGGCGATCTGACCGAGGTGCAGCGCCGCGCCACCCATCATCTGGACGTCGTAGGGGCGCTGGCCGAGGGTGCGCTTCGCGGCCTCACGGGCCACGGCGAACGCCTCCGGCAGCAGCTCGTCCAGCGACTCACCGTCGGCGTAGCGCTTCTTGAAGTCCTCGGTCTTGCCCCGCAGCTCGGCGTCGGAGAGGTCCACCACCTCGTCTTCCAGGTGGTTGATGTGCTGTGCGATGTTGCGGAGGCGCTTGAGCATCTTGCCCTCGCCGGAGCGGAGCAGTCGGGACAGCACCATCTGGATAGACCTCATCACCTGTATCGCGGCGCGCCCACGTCGGACGCCTTTCCCCTGCCCATCGTAGGCAAGTCGCCAAGATGTGTGCACGGACACAGGCGGATTGGGGCACCCGACCTGGTCTGCGCAGGTCAGGTGCGGTTTCAGCGATCTTCCCAGGCCACCTGTCGCCGGTGCCCCCACCTCGGCTACTGGTGTGGAGAACGTATGAGGGCCGCGCAAAGGTTCCAGGTCCGACCAGATTCACCTTGACGGTGAACGTCGCGGCGCGAGATGGCTCCGAGCGGCGGTAGACGAGTGGCCGCAGACGCACGCCGCCGCCCCGCACGCGAGGGGTGCGGGGCGGCGGCGGTCGAAGGAACGTGGTCGAGCGGGGTCAGGCCAGCCTGATCACGCCGTAGTCGAATCCCTTCCGGCGGTAGACGACGCTCGGACGTCCGCACTCGGTGTCGGCGAACAGGTAGAAGTCGTGTCCGACCAGTTCCATCTCGTAGAGGGCCTGGTCGACGGTCATCGGTTTGGCGGCGTGCTCCTTCTCGCGTACAACGCGTCCGGGCAACTTCTCTTCGAGGCCGTCGTCCCAACGCTGCGCGGGCACTTCCGCCATGCCCTCGTAGTCGGCCTCGGGTGCGTCGAGCACCGCGGTCTTGGCGCGGCGCGACGTCATGCTTTCGCCTGCGGACTGGTCGATCAGCCCGCTTGTCGCTTCGGCCACCGAGATCGGAGCGCGGGCCCCGTGGTGGACGCGCCTGCGGTCGTGTGACCGACGCAGGCGGTTCTCGAGCTTCGCGACCGCAGCATCCAGCGCGGCGTAGAAGTCACCCGCGCAGGCTTCGGAACGGACCACGGGTCCACGTCCCTTGCCGGTGATTTCGACCCGCTGACAGTTCTTCGACTGACGGCGGTTCGGCTCGTGGAAAAGCTCCACGTCGAAGCGGATGACCTTGCGGTCGTAGCGCTCAAGCCGGGCCAGCTTTTCGGCGACGTGAACCCTGTAGTGATCGGGCACCTCGACGTTGCGGCCCTTAACGACGATGTCCATACACGACCTCCCTCGCTTTGCTGCGAGCTATGGCTGGACTGCTTTAAAAGCGCCGTGGCGATCTTCGATCGCGGATGTGTCGCAGAGGGTCGTCTCCCTCAGCTCTCACGGCGCCAGGGTCATGGGCTGTTCGCCTCCTCCCCGCGGGCCGGGAACGCTGATAGCGGTGCACGTTAGCTTGGGATTCACCGTCGCGTAAGCCCCCTTGCCGGGGGAACGATGAGATTTTTTGATGACTACGCAGCGCGACGACAGCGCGTTGCCAGTCGTTTCCCGAGCGTGCTCCGAACCAAACCTCCCGGCACTCCGCTCACCCGAACGGCGCACAGCCGGACCGGCACTCGACGGCAGTCTCGCTGCGTCGAACGGGTCCAGTCGCGGCCTCATACCCAGCCAACGGGCGACCCTCGCGTCATGTTCCCGAAACCTGGAAGAGATCGATTCCGAACCACTCAGCGGCCCCTGCCGCACTTCTTCGCACCGAACTGCGCGGTGCCGATGCCCGATCACACCCCGGTCACGCCTGGCCGAACGGTGGATTTCGCCCATTGGCGGACAAGGCAGTCGATCACCGTTGGCGCGGACGTCCGGCTATTGCCCAGGAATAAGCCCTGGTCAGCTCCATACGTGAATAATCGTTAACCAGTCGGGGGTCAGGCGCGCACGCCGGAGGCCGCCCGAGGGCGTGATCGTCCGGGGTCCGCGGGCGTTGATCGACGGCCTCGTGTGCGGACGCCTCAGTTCTGAAACACCGTCTCAACAGACGCTCGGACAAACCGGGCGAAACGAGTTACACCTTCGCGGAAGATCGTCACAGAACGCGCGCCGAGCAGGGATTTCTCGTCGTGCCGAACCGCCTCGGAGATCGACAACGTCACCGGAACTTCACCCTTGTGGGCGGTGCCGAAAGACCCCGCCGAGGCCGCTTCCCCCGATTTTCTGTCAGACCTCGCCGCCACCCTGGTCCCATGACAGCTTTCGACCTGCTCGTGCCGGCCACCTGCTCCGGCTGCGGCCGCCCCGGCTCCCAGTGCTGCGCCACGTGCTTCGCCACGTTCGGCCCGCCCACCCGGCTCCAGGTGCCCGGTGTCGGGCCGCCTGTGTGGACGCTGGCCGCCTATCACGGCGTCGCGAGGGAACTGGTGCTGGCCTTCAAGGAACGAGGCGCACGGCCGCTCGCAGCCTGGTTCGGCGCCCTCGTCGCAGCGGCCCTCGTGGCGGTCGGGCCTCCACCGTGGACGCTCATCCCCGCACCGTCGCGCCGCAGCGCCGCGCGGGATCGCGGCGGCGACCACATGCTGCGGATCGCGAGGGAGGCGGAGATCGCCGCCGTCGCACCCGTGCTGTGCCTCGACGCCGGGGTGGCCGACTCGGTGGGGCTGGGCGCCGGAGCACGGAGGCGGAACCTGGAGGGACGGGTGCAGGTCCGCGGTCCGGCGCCACCGGGCACCACCGTGCTGCTGGACGACGTGGTCACCACCGGGGCCACGGCGTCGGCCTGTGTACGGGCTCTGCGGCAGGCAGGGGTGCGGACGAACGCGGTGCTGGTGCTGACGTCGGCCCGGCCGCACCGGCCTGGGCAGTGAGAGCTGGGCGGTGAGAGCTGGGCGGTGAGAGCTGGGCGGTGAGAGCTGGGCGGTGAGGGTTCGGGTCCAGGGTGGTGACGCCTGCGGTCGGGGTGGCGTGAGGTGAGGGGCTTCGGCGGGCGTTCCGGCGGACGTGCCGTGACGGCAGGAAGCCTTCAGCGGGCTCGACTCGGCAGCGGTGTGTCGCGGCAGGCGCAGCCTCGGCTGTCGTGCGCTTCGGCAGGCGGTGAGATCTCGCAACAACTCGCGACGTCGGCACTACCGACCAGCCCGCGCCGCGCCGGCAACCCAGCCACACCAGCCTTCGCCGCGCCCTCAGCGCGGCTGCCCAAGCCACCTCAGCACAGGCAATCTGGGGTTGCCCCGTTTTGACGGACAGGGTCGATGAGGTGTGATCACGCTACCTGATCGACCGGGCGGTATCGGGTGGCTTCGTAGGTGGCGGGGCTGAGATAGCCGAGGCTGGAATGCCGGCGGCGGGTGTTGTACCAACCTTCGACATATTCGAAGATTGCCTTGTGCGCCTTGGCTTTCGTGGGCCAGGCCTGCCGGTCGAGCAGCTCGATCTTGATGGTGGAGAAGAACGATTCGGCGACCGCGTTGTCCCAGCACTGTCCCTTACGGCCGACGGAAAGCCGCACGCCGGCGTCGGCGGCCGCGCGGGCGTACTGATCCGAGGTGTATTGACAGCCCCTGTCGGAGTGGAAGATCACTCCTGGCTCGGGCCGGCGCTGGGTGACGGCGTTGCGCAGGGCGTGCTCGACCAGGTCGGTGCGCAGGTGATCGGCGGTGGCCCAGCCGACGACCCGCCGGGAGCCGAGGTCGATCACGGTCGCGAGGTAGAGCCAGCCTTCCCAGGTGTTGATGTAGGTGATGTCCCCGCACCATCTGCTGTTGATATCCCTTGCATCGCAAGAGAAATCCCGCTTGATCAGGTCGGCCGGGGTGGTCGCGGCCGGGTCGGGGATCGTGGTGGTGCGCCAGCGTTTCGGCGCCCGCCCGGCTCGGCCGGCCTGGCGCAGCAGCCGGGCGACGCGCTTGCGGGAGTGCCGGTGTCCCTGGTCCGCGAGTTCGGCGTGGATCCGCGGTGTCCCGTAGGTGCCGTTCGACCCATCGTGCACCTCGATGATCTTCTCGGTCAGCGCGGCATCGACGCGGGCGCGGGTGGACGGACCGGTGGCACGGTGGGTGTAGTAGGCGGCTCGGGAGACCTTGAGCAACTCGCAGGCACGCTTGACGTTGCCGCTGCCGGCGTTCTCCGCCTCGATGAACGGATACACGTTCACCGGGTCTCCTTCGCGAAGAAAGCCGTGGCCCGCTTGAGGATCTCCACGTCCTCACGCAGTCGGCGGTTCTCCCGCCGCAACGCGGCCAGCTCGGCTTTCTCGTCGCTGCTCAGCCCGCCGTCATCGCGGGTCCCGGCGTCACGCTCGGCCTGGCGGACCCACTCGCGCACAGCGGTCTCGGTCAGGTCGAAATCCTTCGCGACCTGCGCGATCGAGCGGTCACCACGCTGGCACTGCTCGACGATCTCCGCTTTGAACTCCGGGGTGAACGCACGACGAGGACGCCGGGGCTTGTTCGAGCCCGTGGTCTTCATAAGGACATCCTTCCAGGGACAGAACCCCTGATCTCGGATGTCCGTCAAAACGGGTCAGGCCCAATCCGGCCGCGTCAGCTCAGCCGGCCCAGCCACGTCAGCTCAGCCGGCCCAGCCGCGTCAGCGCGGCTACCCAAGCGCGTCAGCGCGGCTACCCGAACGAGTCGGCCCAGGCGCGTCAGCCCGGGTAGAACACCAGCGCCCCCGCAGGCACCCGGATCCCGCTCGACCTCCACACATCGGTGATGTCCGAAGCCGACCACAGCCCGGAAGGGTCCACCACCTGCACCTGACGCGCCGCCGCGGCCGCCACCGAACCGACGGGCACGTTGAGGTTCGACTGGCTGTAGCGGTCCATCTTGTAGCCGTCGGTGTAGACCTTGGTGACCGGCCACGAAGGCAGCGAGGAGGAGACCACCAGCACGTCCTGCGAGAGCCAGTCGATGGACTGCACGGCCGCGCCCAGGATCGACGGCTGCAGCTGCCGGGGTGCGCGGAGGGCCACGTCCTGGTTGTTGCGCACCACCGAGGCGATGTAGAGCTTGCCCGCGATCACCAGGGCGGCTCGGGTGCCGTCGCGGGAGAGGCGCAGTTCGCTGATCGAGCCGAACGGCATGATGTCGGTGATGTTGACGCCCTTGGCGGTCCAGCTGCCGTTGTCGGATCGGGTCACCCTGGTCACCGAGTTGCCGTTGACCGCCGTCCAGACCTCGGTGCCGGGCTCCTTCGGGCCGCTCGAGAGCTGCCAGGTCGGTCTCGACAGGGTGGTCGCGACCATGTCCACTTCGGACAGATCCTGTTCCAGCTCGCCCACTCGCAGCCGCATCCCGCCGCCGGAGCGGGAGACCACGGCGAGTCTTGAGCCGTCCAGGGACTGTGCGGCGGAGACGACGCTGTACGCGCCCGTGCCCGCTGGGCCCTTGATCGGGGCGCCGTCGGTCAGCGAGCGGACCGAGCCGTCCGCCACGATCATGCCCTGGAGGTTCGCGTTCAGCGCCAGCAGCGCCTCGCCTGCGGTCGCCGACACGTCGGACGGCCGGTAGTCGCGCTGGTCCGGCAGGATCTGCTGGCCGTCCACCAGGACGCGCACGCGGGACGAGGTGACGCCCGAGTAGGACTTCACGACCTGCGCGACGATCTGCTTGCGCTTCTCCGGGGTGAGGTCCTTGCCGACGTTGGTGAGGTTCACCTCGAGTGCGCCGTCGTCGGCCTCTCTCGTGTCCTCGAACTTGTCGGCGTCCGGGCCCAGCGCGCTCACGAGGGTGTCGCGCACGGCGTCGCCGGGACCCGCGATCAGCAGTTCGGTGACGCGGGTCGGGATGCTCGTCGCCGGCGGGATCACGACGTAGCGCGGGTCCGGCACCAGCACGGTGAACTCGGGGTTGTAGAAGTACAGCGTGATTCGGCGGTACGTGGTGTTGAACAGGTTCTGCGGCATGTAGATGCCCGCGGGCGGTTCGGAGATCCGCCACTGGTTCTCGCTGTTGCGCTCGACCTTCACCGGCTTCTGGAAGTCGCCGAGCTGCGGCACGAACGCGTTGTCGCTGCCGAGCCGGCCGACGTACTTGCCCTGCAGGATGACGGTCTGCGTCTTGTCCTGCGGCGCCTGCGAGGTCGGCACGGTGGAGAAGCCGGTCTCGATGATCGTGGGGTTCTTGGTGTCCCACGTCTTGCTGGCCTCCGGCGTCATGAACGCGCGGGCGGCCGCGTAGTTGTTGTCCGGGTTGGACGTGGCGTCGATGAAGTCGCGGACGAGCATGAACGGGTCGATGTTCTGCCGCGGCTCCGGTGCGGCGGGCGTGTTGGACGCCTTGTTGTCCTTCGACCCGATCGGCTTGGGCTGGGTGTTCGTCGGGATCGCGGCGCACCCGGCCAGGGTGACGAGCACGAGCACCAGCAACGCCAGCCGCTTCACCGCACTTCCTCCGAAACCTCGTCCGACGACGCGGGCGGCCCGTCCACGGGCTCCGCGGGCTGCCAGGTGATCTCCTCGGGCCGCAGCTCGATCTCGCCGGGCTCCTCGTGGACGATCGGCTCCTCGACGACGGTGACGGGGCCGTGCTCGATCGCGGGCGCCAGCGGCAGCGGGCTCTCGCGCAGCTCCTCACCGTGCCTGCGCGGCAACGTCAAGCGGAACACGGCACCGTGGCCGGGCTCGCCCCAGGCCTCCAGCCAGCCGCCGTGCAGGCGGGCGTCCTCCAGCGAGATCGAGAGACCCAGGCCGGTGCCGCCGGTGCGGCGGTTGCGCGACGGGTCGGCGCGCCAGAAGCGGCTGAACACCAGCTCGGCCTCGCCCTGGCGCAGGCCGACGCCGTGGTCCCGCACGGTGATCGCGACGGCGTCGTCGTTGCCGCGCATGGTGAGTTCGACCGGCTGGCCCTCGCCGTGGTCGATGGCGTTCGCGAGCAGGTTGCGCAGAATCCGTTCCACGCGGCGGGAATCGAGCTCGGCGACGAGCTCGTCGTCCGGCAGGTCCAGCACCACCGGCGAGTTGGCGCTCGTGGAGATGGCCCGCACCGAATCGTGCGCGCGTCGCGCCAGCACGCGGATGTCGACCTGGTCGGCGGTCAGTTCCTCGACACCGGCGTCCAGGCGGGAGATCTCCAGCAGGTCGCCCAGCAGCGACTCGAACCTGTCGAGCTCGTCCACCAGCAGCTCGGTGGAGCGGGCGAGCCCGGCGGGGAACTGTTCGCGCGAGGCGTGCAGGACGTCCGCGGCCATGCGCACCGTCGTCAACGGCGTGCGCAGCTCGTGCGAGACGTCGGAGGTGAACCGGCGCTGCAGCTGGCCGAACTCCTCCAGCTGCTTGAACTGCGCCTGGATCGACTCGGCCATCTCGTTGAACGACTCGGCCAGGCGCGCCACGTCGTCCTCACCGACGACGTGCATGCGTTCGTGCAGGGTGCCGTCCGCGAAGCGTTCCGCGACCTCGGCGGCCTGCCGCACCGGCCGCACCACCTGGCGCGTCACCAGGTTGGCGATCAACGCGAGCAGGACCAGCAGCACGATGCCGCCGACCGCCAGAGTCGACTGCACGACCTCGGCCGTGCGCTGCTCGGCGGTCAGCGGGAAGATCAGGTACAGCTGCATCGAGCGCGCGGACGTGCTGATCGGCAGGCCCACGACGAACAACGTGGTCTGCGCGCCGTCGCGCTGCACGGTGTGGATCTGGGTGCCGGAGCCGCCGTCCTCGACCATCTCGCGCAGCCCGCGCGGCACGTCGTCGAGCTTGCCCACGGACGGCACGCGCCCGGCGCCGGCGGAGCCCAGCCCGTCGGCCAGCACCGGTTCGAACGCACCGGCACCCGCCGTCGTGGCGTCCGTACCGGCGCCACCGACAGCGAGCTTGTTGATCGCGCTGGTGAACCGCGTCTGCACGCTGTCCGGGCCCGGGTTCAGACCGACCAGGTCGGACTGGATCAGGCTGCGCGAGGCCATGGCCTGGCGCACCGCGGCCTCGTCCTTGGTGTTCAGCAGCTGGTTGGTGATCTGCATCTGCAGCACCATGCCCAGCACGAACACCACGGCCGACGAGAGCGCGAGCGTGGACACGACGACGCGCAACTGCAGCGAACGACGCCAGAGATCACCAAACGCAGACCACCGCTTACGCGCTTCCTCGACGAGGAACTGCGCCTTCGCGATGGCCGGCCGCACGAACTTCATACGCCACCTGTCACGGAGGGCCGGCCTTGTACCCGACACCGCGGACAGTCAACACCACCTCGGGGTGTTCCGGGTCCCGTTCGACCTTGGAACGCAACCGCTGCACGTGGACGTTCACCAGACGCGTGTCGGCGGCGTGGCGGTAACCCCACACCTGCTCGAGCAGCACCTCGCGGGTGAACACCTGGCGCGGCTTGCGGGCCAGCGCGACGAGGAGGTCGAACTCCAGCGGCGTGAGCTGGATCGGCCTGCCCTCGCGCAGCACCTCGTGGCCGGGGACGTCGATCGTCAGGTCGCCGATCTGCAGCACCTCGGACGGCTCGGCCTCGGTGCGCCGCAGGCGCGCCCGGATGCGAGCCACGAGCTCCTTGGGCTTGAACGGCTTGACGACGTAGTCGTCCGCGCCGGACTCGAGGCCCAGCACCACGTCGACCGTGTCGCTCTTCGCGGTGAGCATCACGATCGGCACGCCCGACTCGGACCTGATCGCCTTGCAGACGTCGATGCCGTTCATCCCCGGCAGCATCAGGTCGAGCAGCACGAGGTCGGGCTTGAGCTCGCGCAGCGCGGGCAGGGCACGGGCACCGTCGGCGACCACCGCGGTGTCGAAGCCCTCCCCGCGCAACACGATCGTCAGCATCTCCGCCAGGGCGGGGTCGTCATCGACGACGAGCACGCGTGCCTTCATACCCAACATCGTTGCACTGCCGGTCGCGCGTTCGCGCACCGCCCACGTTCCGTTGCTGCTGGTGGCGATGTGCGCTCGTTCGGTAACCGGCCGGAACTGTCGTTCCACGTACCCCACCTCGCCCCGTTTGACCTGTTCGTCGCGGGAGTATCCGCGCGAGGATCACCTTTCGTTACCGGGCGCTCTCACGCCGTGCGAACGGCCGAAGCCAGCCAGATGCGCGCGTCACCCACCTTCCGGGGGTCGGTGATCGCCGGGACGGCGCGGTCGTGGCGCGCGGCCAGGTCGACCTGGTGCGTCACCGTCGCGTGCCAGCCGTAGCCGTCGAGCCATTCGACGGGGTCCTCCACGTCGGACCGCCAGCGGGCGTCCAGCGCGTCGAACCGCTGGTGCACGGGCTTCATCTGCGGCAACTCGCGGAAGGCGTGGTTGACGTGTTCGAGCGCGAGCGTGCTGCCACGGGCGGACAGCGCGCTCACCCAGTACAGGACCTGCTCGCCCGCGTCCGGCGGCAGAAACATGAAGAGGCCCTCCAGCAACCACGCCGTGGGCCTCTTCGGGTCGAATCCAGCTCGTATCAGCGCTGTCGCCCAGTCGTCCCGCAGATCACACGGGACGACGACGCGTTCACAGGCGGGCCGGGCGAGCTGGTCGCGCAGAGCGTCCTCCTTGAACTCGATCAGCTCGGGCAGGTCGAGTTCGAAGAGTGTCGTGCCCGGCGGCCATTGCAGCCGGAACGCTCTTGTGTCGAGGCCCGCCGCCATGATCACGACCTGGGGTTGCGGCGTGCCGAGGAGCTCGTCGTCGAAATACCGGGTGCGCAGGACGAAGTGGTCACCAGCGAGGGTCCGGACGCCGTTCAGGTCGCTCGCGGAGCCGGCGGCCTCCACGAGTCCTGCGGCCAGCGGGTCGTCGAAGAGGCGGCGGGGATGACATTGCTCGATGGCGCGGGCGGCAGCGATCAGCACCGCCGTACGGGCGACACCGACCGGGGTTCGCTGCAGTACACGCTTCAAATTGTGATCTCCTATTCACTCACAGTGACAAACCGGACACTCGATCGTGTCAATCGGTACGCACGTGAGCGACCACTCAAGGAGTGAAGAGTGGTTCCAGAAGCGAATGAAAGTTCACGTTTGACCGCCCATCGACCACTTGCCACGGGGCGAGCCAGCCGATGTTCGCCAATCCGTCGTAAACGACACCGCATCTGGCCTGCAACGAGCCATCGGATTCATAAATGTCCCTGGCGCGCGCCGCGTCGGCCTGCTCCCGCTTCGCCGCCCGCTCGGCCGCGACCTCCACGGGCACGCGCAGCAGCAGGTGAAGATCGGGAACGGGCAGCCCGAAGCGTTCGATCTCCAGCTCGTACACCCACCGCACGAACTCGCCGTGCTCGTCCTGGTGCAGCCGCGCGGCGCTGTACGCGGCACTCGACGCCACGTACCGGTCGAGCAGGACGACGTCGTGCTCCTCGAGGTCCTCGCGGATCTCGTCGGCCGCACCGCGCCGGTCGAGCGCGTAGAGGACGGCCATCCCGTAGACCGAGTCGCTCAGGTCGCCGAGCCGGCCGTAGAGGCCGTCGCGGACCAGGTCGGCGTGCACGCTGACGCCGTAGCGCGGGAACGCGTGGCTGGCCACGGTCCTGCCCTGAGCGGCCAGCGCCTCGGTCAATCCGTTGGCGAGGGTGCGCTTGCCGGCGCCGTCCAGACCTTCGATCACCACGAGCTTTCCCACGCCAGAACCCTAACGGGACCGGTTCCGGCCACTCACACGGCCGCAGCACGTCCCCCACACGGGCGAAATCCGATCTTTCGATCACCAGAACGAGTGACTACGGTGAACAGTCACACGGCGCGTGTGAAGGGTAGGTGCCGCGGTGACCGCGGATTCCGGGCACGCCGGGTCGGTCGACGAACCGATCGGGCACCCGACCGGGGGTCTGCCGACCCCCCTGGCCGAGACGCTGCGCTACGGGCCGTTCCACCGCGCATTGCGCGAGTCGATCGCCCACCGGGGCCTCTCGCTGGCACGGCTGCGCGCACATCTCGAACAGCTGGGTGTCCAAGTTGGCCAGTCGACGCTCTCGTACTGGCAACGCGGCTTGCGCCATCCCGAGGTGCCACGCGCCATCAGCACAGTGCGCGCGCTGGAGACCGTGCTGCGCCTGCCGCCGTCGTCCTTGTTGGACCTCATCGGCCCGCGCCACGCGAACACCTACGCGCCGCGGCCGGTCGCGACCTGGCCCGACCACGCGCCACTGCTGGCAACGTTCGACTCCGTACCAGAGGCCGCCCGGGGCAACGCCGACCTCGAAGTGCTCTCCGTGCACGACACCGTCCAGATAGGCATGCACCGCGAGCAGCGGTCCATCACCACACGGCTCGTCGTGCGCGCGGTGCGTCAGGGACCGGACAGGTACCTGGCGACGCACCACGGCGACGACGGCTCGTTGATCGAGAACGCGATGGTGAGAGCCGGCGAAGGCTGCCGGCAGGGGCGGCTGCGCCGGGAAAGCGCTTCCCGCAACCTCGCCGTGGAGATGCTGTTCGACCGGCGGCTCGCGGCGGGCGAGGAGCACGTCTTCAGCTTCACGATCACCGACGACACCGGCAACGCGACCCCCGGCCACCACCGGACGTTCCGCGACACCTGCGGCTCGTACCTCGTGCAGCTCTCGTTCCACCGGAGGGCGATGCCCGCGCGCTGCATGAAGCAGTTCCTGGCCTCTGCCGACGCGACGCCGGTCGACGTCGACGAGCTGGTGTGCGGGCTCGGCGGCGTCGTCAGCGCGTACTTCGGCGACGTCGGGCCGGGGATCGCGGGCATCGCCGTCGAGTGGAGCTAGGGGCGAGGAAAGCGAGAGGGCTAAAGACCGGCGCTCCGAAGAGCATTCCGGTTCCCAATTTTAGAAGGAAGCTCTCTCATAGCCTCGCGTCAGCCACGTTAGCAGTGATGCGGGTCAGTCCGACAGCAGTTTCCCGAGTTCCGCCACTGTGGTGACGGTTCCGGTTTCGTCCTGTGCCAAACCGATTCGCAGCACCGGAGCGTCCTTTGTGGATGCCTTTCGCGCGAACAGGTCCCGCAACCGCGCCACGGTGAAGTACCTGCGCCGCAACGCAGCCGCGGCGATCAGCTTCACGACGTCGCGGTTCTCCTCGACGCGGTTGCCCCACGACGTGCCACGCAGGTAGAGGTGCAGCCACGTGCCGAACCAGGAGTCGCCCTCCCGTTCGAACATGATCGGCAACGCGACCTTTCCCCTGCCACGCATGGAAGAACGCGCCCGCACCGTGCTCGGCTCGAACGGCTTGCCCATCTGGTCGAGGTCGCGGCTCATGAACCCGAACATCGACTCGGCGACCTCGTCGAACCCCTCACCGGAGTAGATGTTCACCTGCGGCACCACGTACTTCGCCTTCATCGCGTCGCGGTGCAGGTCGATGAACTCCGTCGCGCCATCAGAAGCGTCGGTGAGGTCACCCGAGTAGTAGGCGCCGGCCTGCTTGAACTGTGTCCACGAAACCTGCCCCTTGTACTCGAAGTTCTTGTCGAGCAGCACTGCGGACAGGTCGTAGTCGGTCCGCTTGACCTGCTGCCGCCAGTGCACGAAGAACCGCAGCACGTCGCCGCCGAACCAGAGCTTCGACCCGCGCGGAAGCACGCCGAAGCCCTCCTCAGTACCGGAGACCGGCACCACGACGTCGAGCACCTCGTCGTCCACGACCAGCTCCGAGTAGTCCGGAAGCCTGCGGACCAGCTCGTTCTCGACCACCTCGACGATCGCCGCGACCGCCTGGGGATCGAGCGGCTCGCGGGCGTCATCGGCGATCCACACCCTGCGGGCACGGGTCGCGAAGATGCGCGCGGTGTCCGGCGTCGTGCGGTTCGACAGGTGCTCCAGCACCGAGACGAGCACGCGGCTGGACACCTCCGGCACCGCGGCCTCGACGCGCGCGGCGAGGTTTCCGGCACCGTTGCGGAGCAGCCTGTCGAGCTGCCGCAGCAACAGCCCGGGCGCCTTGGCCAGGATCTCGGCGGCACGGTCGGCGTCGTTCTGCGCGAACGCCAGCTCGACCTGCCCGGCGAACGACCGCGCGACCTTCTCCTTGCGCGCCACCGCGAACACGTCCTGTGCCCGCTCGAACGGGTACTCGTGCGGGTGCAACCGCTCACCGAGCCGCTTCCACGCCTCGCGGTGCTGCCCGACGTCACCGAGCTTGCTCTCCGCCACCTCGTTCAACGCGCCGAGCAACGCCCTGCGCTCAGGCCGGCGGAACGACCGGAAGCGCGTCGGTTCCACGAGCGTGACGTCTCCCCCGGACGCCTCGGCCGCGAGCCGCAGCACGTCGGTGACGGTGTCGATGTCCTGGAGCGGCCGCTGCGCCACCAGCCGGGCGGCGTTGAGGATCGCCCGGTTCTCCCGGACGGGCACGTCCAGTTCGCCGTCCGGGCAGAGCAGGCCAGCTCACCGAGCAACGCCCTGTCGTTCTCCGCCAACGGAATCGGACTCGTGGCGAGCTCTTCGAAGAGGCGCTGCGCCTCCTCTTCGAGCGTGCCACCGAGGTGCACGAGCGTGATGCGGTCCTTCAACGACGGGATCAGCTCGTCGTGCACCCGCAGCATCTCCTCGTAGGAGTGCTGGACCCGGCCGTACTTCGGCAGGTCGAGGAGGTTGTTCGTCGGTGCGATGCCCTGCTCCAGCGCGTCCCGCAGGCACTCCCACCAGAACGCGAGCGTGTCCGGCACGTTGTGCGGGAACTCCTTGAAGTACGGGTTGTGCTGCCCGCGCGCACCGATCAGCTCCTTGACCGCGCGCACGACCTCCGCCGCGAACTCCTCGGCGCCGGCCAGGCCGGAGACGTGTTCGAGCAGCTCCCGCGAGGCCTTGAAGCCCGACCTGATCAGCGCGGCGTCCAGCTGCCTCGCGACAGCGGCACCGTCACCCGGCGCACCGTCCGAAGTGGGCACACGCAGGGTCTTCTTGATGATGGTCGTCCGCACCTGGTCAGTAAAACCCGCACGTCAACGCAATTCCACCCGTTTGGGCACGATGTTGTTCGGGCTCCAACGCCTAACGTCAGACTGCATGAACGGTGATCCGTCCACCCCCTACAGCCGCGACCTGGGCGACGAGCTGCGCCAGATCCGCGAGAGCTTCACGACGTTCCGCGGGCGGAAGATCGCCAAGATGCTCGGCTGGGACCCCGGCAAGGTCTCGAACATCGAGCACGGCAAGGTGCGCGCGACCGAGATCGACATCATCCAGTATCTCGGGCGTTGCGGCCGCAGCCAGGTCTTCATCGAGGACTTCCTGAGGCGATACCGCTCCGCCTTCGACCTCTACTTCGTGCAGGTCCCGGACATCCTGCGCACAATGACCCTGGCCGAGTCGTGCGCCGACAAGATCACCAGCTACGACCTGACGTACATACCAGGCCTGTTGCAGACCGAGGACTACGCGACGGCGCTGTACGTGGCTCGCGGCATTCTGACGCCGGAGAAGATCGAGACGGCCGTGCGTTTTCGGGTGGAACGACAGGCGATCCTGCAACGGCACAACCGGCCGACGTGCGTCTTCTACGTCCATGAGAACGCTCTGCGGCTCAAGGTAGGCAGTGACCAGATCATGGAAGACCAGCTCATGAGGTTGCTCTTCCACACGCACGTCATCCGGATCGTGCCCGCAGCGAGCGGTCCGGCCGGAATCCTGCTCACCAACTACGTGCTGTGGGGATACGAGAAGCGCGGCGACGTCGCCTTCACGGAGTCCGACCTCGCGATGGTGTTCGTGCAGGACGAACTCGGCGTCAAACGCTGCAAGTCGATCTTCGCGCAGCTGGATGCCATAGCGCTGGATGAGGAACAATCGCGGTCGATGGTGGCGGATCTCGCCAGTCGATCGCGGGAGGACCTCAATGACCGGAAACTGCACCTGGCGTAAGAGCAGCTACAGCGGTGGCGACTCCGTCGAAAGCAACTGCGTCGAGGTGGCGTTCGCCCAAGCCGTGCGCGTGCGCGACTCCAAGAACACCGCAGGCCCCGAGCTGGAGTTCAGCGTCGAGGCCTGGCAGGGATTCATCGAAGCTCGGTAGCCGCTTGCCACGACAAGCCCTCGGGCCGCGTTCCCTCGTTCGCCAGCAGCTCCCGCAGGGCGTGCCGTACCACGTCGAGTGGCACCTCCGAGTCAGCCGGGAACTCGTGCGCCGTGCCGTAGTACAGGTAGCGGACGCCGTCCGGGTTGACCTGTTCCCCCTTGCTGAACCACTCGCCGTCATCACCGGCGTAGCGAACAGCGCCGAGCGCGCTGGCCTGGTCAACGCCGACCACCAACTCGTGTGTCGGATCCTCGTCGGCGGACTCGTCCACGGCGTAGACCGTCGCCGACTGGTAGTCCGGCCCTGCGTTCGGCAGCTCAGTGAGAAAACCCTCGATGTCGTCGTCGGTGCGCAACAGACTCACGCCCGCGCCGTGCTTGTACGAAGCCTCCAAGACATAGCTCATGTCTGGGCTTCCTTTCCCCGGTAGGTCTGCTCGCCGCCCGGCCAGTGAATCGTCACGGTTTGACCTGGTTTGAGGATTCTCGACAGAAGGCGGTCGCACGACCATCGGCCTTCGTTGCAGGGTTCGTTGTTGACGGCGAGCGTAACGTGCTTCGCAGCCAGTCCACGGAGAGCCGCAGCGAGCTTGACCTCGACGTGGGCCGCCACCCACAAGGTGCCACGAGCAGGACCGATTCGGAGTTCTGCCAACACATCGCGGGCCTGCTGCCAGTCGTGCGCGCCACTGACGATGTCGTGTTCAACGCCATTTTCATCGACCCAGATCCCTGACGTCTTGCCGCCCTCCCGCTCGGGCAGTTTGCCCAGCAGGCTTGTCCCCTGAGGTCGGCTGGGAACAGGTGAACGGGTCCGAGCACCTCACTCGTCCGGCCGCTTCCCTCCAAGCGGTTGGCCGCACCGGTCACGCCGGTGTGAATCGCGGACAGCTGACGTTGCAGCTGATCAATCCCACTGATGACCTGGCTGAAGCAGTCGAGCACCCGGTGATTCGGCCTGGCCACTTCCCGCCGAGACCTGCTCGATGAGGCTGCGGGCCTCCTCAGCGGCGTCGAGGGCATCTGCCAGTTCCGTGAAAGGCAGGCGCTCCAAGCTTGCGCGTAGCGCTGCGATCACGTCTCCGAGTGTCGCCAAACACCCTCCCCAGCCAGGGCAAGTACACCTGGCCGGCGTTGAGCGGGCAAGGCGTCAGCTGAGCCCGTCCGGCACCGGCAGGTCCAGCGCAGCGAGGAACCGCCGAGTCTTGACCTCGACGAACACCTCACCGTCGTCGATCTCGTCGATGTCCTCGGACTCGGCCCACTCGAACGCGTTCGGGTCCTCGTCCTCGGCCAGGAACGCGAGCAACTCGGCCTGCTTGGCCGGAACGTCACCGCCGGAGTTGAGCAACGCCCACCACTCGGCCAGCCCCGCGGCCTCCCGCAGGACGTCGGTCGGGTCGGAGGCGCTGGGGTTCTCGAAGTACGTGCGCGGCGTCAGCCCCAGGTAGGCGACACCGGACCCGGTGCCGGCCGGGGCGTAGACGACCGAGGTGATGTCGCTGTCGTGGATGTCGATCCACAGGAACGGCTCGGCGAGCGGCGGCAGTTCGCCCTCGGACAGCGTCTTCCAGGAGCCGTGCTCGTAGGCGTAAGTGCCGAAGAAACCCACTGACCAATCCTTAGCTGATCTCGACGCCGCTGATCGACGTGCCCGCCGGGAGGTCCTTGACCTTCGCCCACAGCTGCCCGTGGACCGACCAGTAGACCTCCTCGTCGACCACCTCGAGATTCTCCACCGCCTCCGCACCGCCCAGGAACACTGGTGTCCTGAACCCGACGCACGCTCCGGCCGGGGTGCGCTCCGGGTGCAGTGCGCGCCAGGCGCCGAAGAGGTGCTGGGCGAGGAAGGTGCCCGGGTCGTCGACCATGTACTCGTCGAGCAGGTCCGGGATGACGCAGTCGAGCTCGTAGACGTCGCCGACAGCGGAGTCGAGCAGGAGCAGCAGTGCGTTGCGGTGCAGGTCGAGCGCGTACAGGCGGCCCAGCCAGTCCTGGGCGAACGGGCGGATGCGCGGCGCCCACTCCGGCCACATCGCGTTCGCCAGGCTCTGGGCGCGGCGGGCCTCGTCGTCGGTGAAGACGCGGAGGATGCCGTCGCCGAACGACAGTCCCGCGGCCATCGTGACCAGCTCGGCCAGGCCCGGGACCTGGCGCAGCGGTGCGATGGTGGCGGGTGGAGACGCCTCGCCCGCGTCGAGCGGGTACAGCGCGGTGAAACGGTCGAACACTTCAGGTCCCCCCCAGCAACAGCGACGAGCCCCCGCCTGTGCAGGCGGGGGCTCGTCGAGGCAGAGATCAGTAGCGGTAGTGCTCCGGCTTGAACGGGCCCTCGACGTCGACGTCGATGTACTCGGCCTGTTCCTTGGTGAGCTTGGTCAGCTCGCCGCCGAGCGCCTCCAGGTGGATGCGCGCGACCTTCTCGTCCAGCACCTTGGGCAGGCGGTAGACCTCGTTGTCGTACTCCTTGTACTTGGTGAACAGCTCGACCTGAGCGATCACCTGGTTCGAGAAGGAGTTCGACATCACGAAGGACGGGTGGCCCGTGGCGTTGCCCAGGTTCATCAGGCGGCCCTCGGACAGCACGATGATCGTGCGGCCCGACGGGAAGATCCACTCGTCGACCTGCGGCTTGATGTTGTTCTTGCGGATGCCGGGGTAGCGCTGCAGGCCGGCCATGTCGAGCTCGTTGTCGAAGTGGCCGACGTTGCCCAGGATCGCCTGGTGCTTCATCTGCGACATGTGCTCGACGGTGACGACGTCCTTGTTGCCCGTCGTCGTGATGATGATGTCCGCGATCGGCAGGACCGACTCGAGCTTCGCGACCTGGTAGCCGTCCATGGCGGCCTGCAGGGCGCAGATCGGGTCGATCTCGGTGACGATGACGCGGGCACCCTGGCCGCGCAGGGACTCGGCCGAGCCCTTGCCGACGTCGCCGTAACCGCAGACGACCGCGACCTTGCCGCCCATGAGGACGTCGGTGCCGCGGTTGATGCCGTCGATCAGCGAGTGGCGGATGCCGTAGCGGTTGTCGAACTTCGACTTGGTGACGGCGTCGTTGACGTTGATGGCCGGGAAGAGCAGCTCACCGGCGGCGGCCAGCTGGTACAGGCGCATGACGCCCGTCGTGGTCTCCTCGGTGACGCCGCGGATGCCCTCGGCGATGTTCGTCCACTTCTTGCCGTCCTTCTCGAGCGACGCGCGGAGCGTGTCGAGAACGATCGTGTACTCCTCCGAGTCGTCCTCGGTGGCCGCCGGCACGACACCGGCCGCCTCGTACTGGACGCCCTTGTGGACGAGCAGGGTGGCGTCGCCACCGTCGTCCAGGATCATGTTCGGGCCCTTGCCGTCCGGCCAGGTGAGCATCTGCTCGGCCGTCCACCAGTACTCCGGCAGGGTCTCGCCCTTCCAGGCGAAGCAGGCGACGCCCTTGGGCTCCTCCTCCGTGCCGTGGGGGCCGACGACGACGGCAGCCGCCGCGTGGTCCTGCGTCGAGAAGATGTTGCAGGAGGCCCAGCGCACCTCGGCGCCCAGGTCAACCAGGGTCTCGATGAGGACGGCCGTCTGGATCGTCATGTGCAGCGAGCCGGAGATGCGGGCACCCTTGAGCGGGTACACCCCGGAGTACTCGCGGCGGAACGCCATGAGGCCGGGCATCTCGTGCTCGGCCAGCCGGATCTCCTTGCGACCGAACTCGTGGAGCGACAGGTCGGCCACTGCGAAGTCGATGCCGTTGCGGGTCTGCAACCGGTCCGCGGTCATTGCGAAGTCCTCCAAGGCACTTCAGAGAGGGTGTCGTCCGACCATACCGCCCGCTGATGCACCACTATGGCCCCCACGTTGGGTGAGGGAGGTCTCGGGTGTTGCTTACCGGCCCGGACACACGTGTCGTCGAACTGCGCGTCCACGGCGTCCAAGGAACGACGCCGCAGACGCTCGTCGACGCCGTTGCGGCCGTGGACGTTGCGGGGGACGGACTCGGACGAATCGTGCGTCCGGCCGACAGACTCCGCAGGCCCGCGCCTGGACCAGTCTTGCAGACTGAAGGTCGTCCCATCCCCCGCGTGGTCGAGGGGTATCTGTGGGGCGGGATGACGTCCGGTGGTGTGGCCAAGGCCACGTGGGCGCTGCTCTTCCCGTTCAGCATCGCGAACGTCGCGCACTGGATGCTCCCTCCCGTCCCGGAGCAGAACCTGCCCGCTCACCTGCTCGGAATCGGCCTGCGGTCGTTGTTGCGGGTGTTCGCGCTGCTGCTGACGGCGTTGCTGGTCGCGCAGATCTCCGTGGTCAGCCTGGACCTGCTCGCCGCCCAGTGCCTGCGGCCCGCTACCGCGTGTTTGACCAGCATTCCGGGCGACGTGCGCGCCTTTCCCTGGTTCCGGACCTTCCTGGGGTTGCTGCCGATCCTGGTGGTGATCGCGGTGATGCGGCGCGTCTCGCACGTCGAGTGGCGGATCGAGCGCAAGGAGATCGCCGACGCCGAGGAGCAGGACAGGCAGCCCGCGTCCGGACTGCCCGGCGCGCACGTGGCGACGGACCCGGACACGCCGGCGTTGCGGTCGCTGCACGTCGTGACCGCGCTCGCGGTGACGTCGCTGATCGCGCTGGGCGGGCCGTTGCAGCAGCTCACGGCCGCCGGCGGCATGGGCGTCGCGATCACGGCGGCGTGGACTGTGTCGCTGGTGCTCATCGGTGTGTCCGTGCTCGGTGTCTTGTTGTTGGACGACCCGACGGGCGGTGCACCTCATCGCGGCGGACGGTGGCTGCGCGCGGCGTTGAGCCGCAAGCCGCGGCGGCTGCTGCTGGTGTTCTCCGTGCTTCTGGTGCTGACGACGCTGGGGCTGCAGGAGCAGCTGCCGTTGCGGGTGCCCGGCGCGGACGTGACCGTGCAGGTCGTGGCGCTGCTGATGGCATTCGTGCTGGTGCTGTTCGGGCTGATGCTGGTGCCCGCGGCGCTGCTGGCCCGCAAGACGTGGCGCTCGTTGCCGCGCGAACTGCGGCCGTGGGCCGGCGGCTGGTTCGCGGCGCCGGTGCTGGCGATCGCCGGGCTGCTCGGCGGCGGCTTCGGCGCCGGGGTGGCGTTGCCGGTGCGCAAGGCGCTGGGCGACGACCTGGACCTGCCGGTCGGGTACAGCTACATCACTCTGCTGTGGGGCGTGGCGGGAGCGTTGGCGCTGCTGAGCATCCTCGCGGTGGCCTCGTTCACCGGTGCCGTGCGGTGGCGGGCGTTCCGCAAGGGCAAGGTGTGGGCGCGTGAGGCTTCGCTGCTGCACTCCGGCCGGATGCGCGACCTCCGCATGGCGACGCGGGCGTGGTGGTGGGCGCGCTGGGAACGCAACCACGGCCATCACATGATCCTGATCGTCGCGTCCGTGCTGGTGGTCGGCGCCGTGCTGGCCTCCCTGCAGCGGTTGCGCAACGTAGAGCTGGCTTCGTGGACGTACCCGTTCTCCGCGTTCGGCGTGTTCGTGCTCGGTCTGCTGGCCGTGTCGTTGCTGCGTGCGGTGTACCTGGCGGCGCGGCAGCCGGAGTCGGGGCGGCGGCTCGGGATCATCGCGGACATCGCGCAGTTCTGGCCGCGCGAGGCGCATCCGATCGTGCCGCCCTGCTACGCGCTGAAGGTCGTGCCGGAGCTCGTCGCCCGCGTGCAGGACCACCTGCGCGACCCCGGCACCCGCGTCGTCCTCTGCGGCCACTCGCAGGGCTCCCTGCTGGTCGCCGTCGCCGCTGCCCGCCTGCTGGAGGACCTGCCTCCGCACGACCGCGAACGGATCGGCCTGCTCACGGCCGGTTCGCAGCTGCAGTGGGCCTACCCGCGGGCGTTCCCGGCCGTCGTGCCCCACGCGTCGCTGGCCCGGCTGGCCGGCGGGCTGGACGGACGCTGGCGCGCGCTGTGCCGGGGCACGGACCCGCTGGGCGGCGCGGTGACGACGTGGCGGCGGCAGGTGTTCGACGGCATGTTGCTCGGCGTCGGCTACCGGGAGGACGGCTCGGAGGGTGCCTTGGCGCCTGCTCTGCGCGGGCCCACCGGGGCGCTGGTGCTGGGTGGCGACCACTGGTTGCCGGATCCGCAGCGGGGGCCGTTCCCCGGACGGCGGTGGCGGTCCGGGGTGTCGGCGCACTCGGACTACACGTCGGACCCGGAGTGGGATCGGGCGGTGGCTATCGCGGCGGGGCTGTTGCAGGTGGACGCGCCGGAGTCGCCTTCGCTGCCGTTCGCGCGGAAGCCGGAAACCCGGTCGCGGGACGCGTTGGGCGGCTCCTGACGTGAGGGAGCACATCGACGACCCCATGGCGGAAGCGGTGATCAGATGGCGGACGGCGGAGCAGGGCGGGCGGCGATCCGGCCCGCCCACGGCCCCCGTCTACATGGCCACGGCGGTGTTCACGCCGGGTGACGCGCACATCAGCGTCCTGATCGAACAGCTCGACGTGCGCGAGGACGGAAGCCGCACCTGCAAGATCGACTTCCTCGTGCGCGAACTGGCCAGGCCCGCTCTGGTCCCCGGCGCGAGGATGCTGGTGATGGAAGGCCCCAGGGTGGTGGCGGAAGCGGACGTCCTGGTCGTCCACGCTGGGTAGTCTGCGGACCATGCTGACCGGTGATCTTGTCCGACTGCGGCCCGTCGAGCCGGAGGACGCCGACGCGCTCCACCGCTGGCACAACGACGAGGAGGTCATGCGCTGGCTGCAGAGCTACTACCACACGTCGCAGGCGTCCACGCGCAAGCGAATCGCCGACCGCCAGGAGAACTCGTACGAGAAGGTCACCCTCTGCATCGAGACCCTGAAGGACGGCAAGCTCATCGGCATCGTCGCGCTGCGGGACGCTGATCCGATCAACGCACGGGCCGAGGTCGACATCTACATCGGCGAGAAGGACCACTGGGGTGGCGGCTACGGCACCGATGCCCTGCGCACGGTGTGCCGGTACGGGTTCGACACCATGCGGCTGCACTCGATCGAACTCGGCGTCGTGGAGGCGAACGAGCGCGCGATCAAGTCCTACAAGAAGGTCGGTTTCCAGGTCGACGGGCGGTTCCGGCAGTCGTTCTTCCGCGACGGCGAGTGGCACGACTCGCTGCTGATGTGCGTGCTGAAGGACGAGCTCACCTGAGGGCGGGCGCGAGGTGGCCGATCGCCTCGCGCAGGTGGTCCTCGACCGAGGCCGCCGAGACCACGACCAGTCCGGACGGGCGCAGGTCGACCCACCGCTGCACGGCGAGGCGGGCGGCCGCGGAGACCGCCGCGGCCAGCACCTCGGCGCCGTGGCCGGACTTGCCGAGCCTCGAAGCGATCACGTCGGCGATCGGCGGTTCCAGGTCCGCCACCGCGTCGAGGTAGGCCGCGCGCAACGCCGGGGTCGAGGTGATCAGCGCGAGGGCCTCGGTCGGTGGTTCGCGGTACTGCTCGGCGAACGCGGCGACGATCGAGTCGACCAGGGGCTCGGCGGAGGGCCTGGCCCGCAACGCTTCCGCGACCCGGAGGGCGCGCGTGGCCGTGATGCCGGCGACGATCGCGTGCTCTCGGCTGGCGAAGTAGTTGTTGTAGGTGCGCGGCGAGACGTTCGCCGCCTCGGCGATCTCGTCGACGCGCACCTCGTCCACGCCCTTCTCCAGGGCGAGCCGCAGTGCGGCGGCCGACAGCGCCGCTCGGGTCTCGGTCTTCTTGCGCTCGCGCAGTCCCACGGCGATCACTGTAGAGACCTGTTGCGACACGATCACTACCGATTGACTTTCGATAGATCACTACCGATACTCGATGCATGATTTCTGAACGTTGGGCGGTGACGGCGCTCCGGGTGTTCCTGGTGGCGCTGTTCGGGATCCTCGTGATGCTGGAGACGTTCTCGATCCCCGGCCAGTACGCGCACATGGCTCAGCAGAACCCGGACGAGGCCCATCTGAGGTGGCCCTCGACGATCGTGTCGATCTTCTGGATCGTGTGCGTGCAGGTGGTGATCGTGGCCACCTGGAAACTGCTCACGTTGGTGCGCAAGGATCTGATCTTCACCGAAGGTGCGATCAGGTGGGTCAACGTGATGGTGTGGGCGATCGCCGCGGCGTGGGCCGTGCTCGTGGGCGTGTTCATCTGGGTCGGCGTCAACGCCGACGACCCTGGTGTGATCGTGTTGTTCTTCCTGTTCACGTCGGCGGTCTCGGTGGTCGGGCTCGTGCTCGTGGTGATGCGGGCGCTGCTCAAGCGCGCCACGGAACTGCGGGCTGACATGGAATCGGTGATCTGATGGCCATCGTCGTGCGCATCGACGTCGAGCTGGCCAAGCGCAAGATGAGCGTCGGCGAGTTCGCGGAGAAGGTCGGGCTGACGCCCGCCAACGTCGCGGTGCTGAAGAACGGGCGCGCGAAAGCCGTGCGGTTCAGCACCCTGGAGGCCATGTGCCGGGTGCTGGAGTGCCAGCCCGGCGATCTCCTCGAGTTCGTGGACGACGAGGAGTCCGCCTAGCCCCAATGCCGATCGGTTAGGTATTACGGCTGGTCAAATGCCTCGTGGCGGACTCTTCCTGGGAGTGCGGCAGGCGTCTGACCGCAGTGCGGTCGACGCGGCGGCCCAAGATCACTTGCGGGAGCGCTCTCAAGGCTGCGAACAGCCCGGTTGGTGGTAGTTATGCGCTCGATGATCATGAGTTGGTAGTACTTGCAGACGCCCGGTTCGCTGGGAGAGCGCGCACATCGAAATCGGCATGACCGCTCGAATGCGCGACACGCGGCTCGTCGAGGGCCACAGCCTGCGCATACCCCTCAACCGACCGGCATTGC